>JAYVQZ010000300.1:0-6486 GCA_043776735.1 Deltaproteobacteria bacterium
CCAAAATCCCTGCCATAGTCTTTAGAAAAACCCCGCTGTCCCCCTTGAGCCGATCCTCCAAAGATCTCTTGAAAGAGATCTCCCAGTCCAAAATCTTGAAACATGTCCTCAGGCTTAAAGCCCGGGGAAGACTTCCAATGCCCGCCGCCTTGGCCACCCATTCCTGGCCCCCCCCCGTAGACCCGCATTTGGTCATACTTAGCCCGTTTTTCGGGGTCCTTGAGAACCTCGTACGCCAGGTTAGCCTCTTTGAATTTAGTCTCCGCCGCTTTATCGCCTGCATTCTTGTCAGGATGAAACTGTTTGGCCAGTTTGCGAAAAGCATTGCGAATCTCCGGCTGGGTGGAGTCTTTTTTAACGCCTAAAATTTCGTATAGATCTTTATCCATTAGCACTCATCTCAAATGGTCGCAGTGGTACACTTTCATCATAGGTATGATTTCACCTTTGGCTAGGACGATCGAGTTATCTATGCGAAACTTCTCCATTTTTCTACTAACCTTTTTTCTCTTATCTCCTGCTTCGGGTCAAAACCCCAAGCACAAAACGGGGTTCGTCCCCATCCCCAATGACATGAAAAAGGGACAGCCTAGCGGCGGTGCGGTACAAACTCTTTCCCCCCAACGGCCCATGGCCCCCAGCCGGGGCGCTGACGGCCCCTCGCCAGAGTCACCCGTAGCAACTGCCAGTGCCGCCACTAGGCCAGGGACCGCCGCCCCCACGTCAAACGGCTGCCAAAACAGACCACCCATTGAAACCTACATGCAGATTTCCTCTATTTATCAGCCACGCCCGTCGCCCAAAGGCGGTCTCTTTTTTGTTTCCGATCTAAGAGAGACTCCCCAGCTATTCTTCCTTAAGTCTCCCAATCACTGGCCCGATCAAATCTCTTTTTTTCCGGACGGCGTGGCGTTTTATGACTTGAGTCCTGACGGATCCAAGATTTTGGTGGCCACCCAGACGGGCGGCAATGAGCAGTTCGACATTCAATTGTTGGAGCCTCAAAAGAAGACGGTCACTCCGTTGGTGATAAACCCCAATAAACGAGTGGAAAGTTTCCAATGGGCAAAATCAGGCCGCTGGTTTGCCTACACGTCGAATGAACGAAACGGCATCGACATGGATCTTTACCGTTTCGACATCCTGGCACTGAAGGCCACCCGCTTGGCGGAACTCAAAGGTTCCAACCGGGTAGCCGACATCTCTCTCGACGAAAAATGGATCGCGCTGGAAAACACGCAGAGCGCGATCGACTCCGACATTCTGATCTTTTCGCAAGCTACTAAAAAGATAGAAATTCCCTCCAAGCACAGTGGATTCCAAAACCACGAACAGCCCCGATTTTCAAAGGACTCAACCGGACTCTTTTTACTCTCTGACGCTCTGGCGCCGCGCCGGGAAGCCTTCTTTCATAAGTGGGGAGAAAAATATCCTGGAACACGAATTTCTCATGAGAGTGCGGAAGTCGAAAAGCTGGTGGTTGATGTAGGGCGAGAAAGGGTCGCCCTCTTGATCAACCGCGACGGCTACAGCACCCTGAAATGGGGAACCGTTCCAGGAAAAAATGGTGTCATTACTAAATGGAACGAAGTTAAGACCGACCCCGGCGTCATTGGCGCCACCCGTTTTAGCGACAAGTCCATTTTCTATAGCTTCTCGAATTCGCGGCGCACCTGGGATGCGTGGGAAAACCGCGGGACGGGGAATTCAGTGGCCTGGACTAAATCTACTAATGGAAACCTAGTTCCCGAATGTTTTATCAAAGAGGAATTAGTCTCCTATCCATCCTTTGATCAGAAAACCATACCCGCATTTCTCTACCTTCCGCAGGTGACTTCAAGAGATATCCCTTTTGTGGTCTACATCCACGGGGGGCCAGAGATTCAGTTTCGGCCGACCTTCAACAAAACGTTCCAGTACTTTCTTCAAAATGGCTTTGGAGTGATTGCGCCCAACGTTAGAGGGAGTGCGGGGTACGGACGAGATTATTTAATGGCTGATGATTATAAAAAGCGAATGGATAGCGTTCAGGACGGAGTTTATGCAGCCAAATGGCTATTGGACAAGCGGTACGCCACCAAAGGAAAAGTGGCCCTCTATGGCGCAAGTTATGGGGGATTCATGGTGCTGAGAATGATTCAGGTGGAGCCGCAACTTTTTGCCGCCGCCTCGGAGTCAGTGGGCATTTCAAACTTCGTTACTTTCCTCAAAAACACTAAGCCCTATCGGCGTGCGCTGCGAGAGGCCGAGTACGGTCCGCTTTCTGATGAGGAGTTTTTAAAGTCAATTTCCCCTGTCCATTACATTGACCAGATTAAGACTCCACTGCTCATCTTCCACGGCGCCAACGACCCGAGAGTTCCGGTCGATGAGTCGGAGCAAATGGCCAAAGCGCTAAAAGACAAAGGGGTGGACGTGGAGCTAAAGGTTTTTGCGCCCGAGGGGCACGGCAATACCAAGCTTAGAAACATTCTGGAGCAGGCCCGAATGATGAGCCGTTTTTTTGAAACTCATTTGGTCAGGGATAAAAAAGAGGCTCCCTAAAAAGAGCGCCATAAAAAAGAAGAAGGGGACCGTGTTGCCACGATCCCCTTCAAATTCGGCCAGATTAGTTTTTACTTATGTAGTCGTTCTAGTTGTAATCAAGTTGCGTTAGTTATGTGTTCTTAGATGTCGTACAAGTTGAAATCAAGCTGTGATCGAGTTGTCGTATGTTTGTGTTGTTGTTTGTGTACTACTCTGTGCCGTGTCCTTTTGTCGGGTTTCTTACAGAGAGTTAATTGCATCCCATGTGCCAATATTCTTTGAGGCTGTTTATTAATGAACGGGGCGCTTTGCAGATCTTCGTGAGTAATCCAAATACACACAACCCTCTCAAAAAACTTAACTAATTGAATTTAATTAAGATTATCCGCCTATTTTTTGAACGGGCCTTTCATGGCTAACTGCATACTCGGCCTACAGTTTGAGAATACGCGGCGGCAAGCGTTTCTGGAGAAGGCAAAACAAGGAATGACCCAAGGGCCAACACTGAGCGGGGAAACGGTCCCTGGGGCCGTTTAGCCGCGAAACTCCAGGTAGATCAGGCCCGAGATTGACTGAAAGCCAACTGGCGTCGAACTCGCCGAAATATCGTAACGGGCACGGAGAATGAGGTTGCTGATTTCGCTTAGCGGGATGCTAAAGCCAAGGCCACCGCCAAAGTATAGGCTGGAAAAATCCATCGGCGAATTGATCTTAATTTTAGGATCGATATTGCTCACACTAATTCCAAATCCGTAGGAGATGCCTCCGTAGATTTCAAACTGATCCACCAGGTAGGAAATAGCCAACCCTGTTTGCAGAAAGCCCACATTGATTGGAGCAATCTTCCCAGTAGGTTCCGTGCCCGACATAAGATTGTATTGAATTTCCAAGCGAACCGGAATTGCTCGGGAAAGGAAATAGCCCACGTGTCCACCGGCATAGACTGCGGGTCCCTGAAAAAAATTAGCGGAAACGACGCCCGCATCTAGGATCGCAAGGCCGCCACCCGCTTGGACGCCATAGAAAAAAGTGGGCTCCCGGCGCAGTAGGATTCCTTCATCGGTGGGAACTTTCACTCTTCGGTTTGACCGAAGTTGTGGTTCGGAATCAGCGGGATCATCATTTCGACGGGAAACTCCCGCCTCCTCATCTGGGCCGTCCTTAGAGCCGGTCTTGCCCCCTCCGGCATCGTCTCGAAAACGTTTGGGTACTACCGCCATGGGGAGCCATCCGGTCACACTTCCTTGGACAAGCTCCACTTCCACTTCCATAAATTCACCCTTTACGCTGCCACCGAAGCGGACCACGGTCCCTTTGGGAACTCTTCCGATTAGGGGTGAATTTTCGGCAGGCTCCTTCCGCAAGTCTGCCGGTCTTTGGGTGGCAAAAAGCGCCTTGTCGGCCGACAAGGAAGGAGGTGTGAAAAATAAAAGGATAAGAATTAGCGGCGCGAAAAGAGCGCCACGGTTTCGAAGTGGCGGGTTTGCGGAAACATGTCCAGTCCCCACACTTCGCGTAGCGCATATTTTTTTTTCAGAATTGCGGAATCTGTCACAAAACTTTGTAATGAGCATGAGATATAAATGATGTTTGAAAGCCCAGCGTGCAGAAAATTTGCAAGCGCTTTTCCCATTCCCGAGCGGGGCGGATCTAAAATAAGTGTATCATAGCCCTCCTCAACGAAGCGGCGCGCAACGCCCTGAGTGAGCAAATCGGCGCGCACAAAGCGAAGCCTGTCTGAGGAGAGTCCCCGGGCAACCGCCTCGGCCTTTGCTCGGGTAAGACACTCCTCTTCAATCTCAATGCCAAGCCAATGGTCGGTAGAATCAATGGCAGCAAATGAAAAGTTTCCGTCACCACAAAAAAGCTCGAGAACCTGTTTTCCCCCACTAGTCTGCACCGCTTGGGTCACAAGCGACTTCAACGTCTCATTTTGTTCACGATGGATCTGGGTAAACCCCTTTGCGGCATGCCGCTGATTGACGGCAACCCAAGGGGTTGCCTCCTCCCCAAGACCCAATTCTAGCTTTTGGCGGTGATCGGGCCGGGGTTGGCTTCGCAGCTCCTTAAGCTTTTCGTTTAGGCGGTTATCGGCGACGGCACAAGAGGCCACATCAATGATCTCATGCGACTGTTTGCGCAAAAAGCCAACTTTGCCACCTTCGCTGCGAAGTTGAATGCGAGTGCGATAGTTCCAAATCGTCTCCGCGGCTAGAAAGGGATGAATGATCTGCGGGGCAAATTCAAACCTCTCCAACGTATGCCGAAGAAGCCCCTCTTTTGCTTTGGTTTGGGCCGAATACTTCCATCCCAGCCAATCACAGCCACCGCATTCCTTTGAGTACGAACAAGGGGACTGCTCTCGGTCCGGCGAAGGCTTGGTGACCTCAATGAGGGTAGCTTCGCGGTGGCGCCCGGTGTCTACACTCTCCACAAGTACGGTGTCTCCAGGAAACGCTCCAGTAACAAAGTAGGTAATTCCCTGGGCATCGCGGCCCACGCCCTGACCCCTATTGCCGATCGAAAAAATTTCAATTTGTGTCGTCATCATTTACTTCTTAATGAGTTTTAGAAGCTGCTCGACAAGCTCGGGAGGCGAAGGCATTTTCCAACGCCCCTCTTCGAGGAGAGGTTTAGAAAACAGAGCGCCCCAACTCTCCAAACGTTTTTTTAATTCAGGCAGGAGGGGATGGTCGGCCAACACTTCATTCATGGTGGGAACAAACACCAAAGGCGCTTTTCGGCCCAACTGACTGGCAATGAGGAGAGTGACTACGTTATCGCAAATGGCCGCGGCCGCTTTGGCGATCGAATTTAAGGTAGCCGGGGCAACTATCACCAGATCGTGAGCCTCCAAATGTTCAACCAAAGACGTCGCTTTTAGGATCACCGGACGTCCACAGGCCCACTCAAGCGCGGTGGGGGTGACGAAGTCCGTGGCGGAAGGGCTGAGGTAGGCTGTGACATCGGCACCGTGCCTACGAAGCTCCCTGGCCAGTTTAACGGTCTCTGTGGCCGCGATTCCACCACATATGGCGAGGCCAACCTTTAGGCCGCCCAAACGGTTGGATTTCGGTGAAACACCAAGATCCTGATTTTTCAGAATTTTCTTAGCCAAGCTTCCTCTTTACTCTCTGGGAACAGGGTTTAGCCCAAACCGAATTTCTTTCCCAATGAATTTTGTCGCCTTCAGGAGGGAGCAAGAAATCTCCAAACCTAATCGCCAACTTGGTTCTTGTGACGATTTTACCGCTGTGTTACAAGGCTCCTTTATTTGAGGAGAATTCATGGCTGACATTGTTCTGTACGCGAAAAAGAGTTGTGCCCAGTGCAAGAAAGCCATCTCGTTGTTGAATAAGAAGGGCATCTCTTATCAGCTTAAGGACATCGTCCACGAACCGCCCCCGCGCAGCTTGCTAGAAAAAGTAATTAAGGCTGAGAATATCTATGCAAGCCTTAATCAACGCAGTACTACCTATCGTGAGAATCACTTAGGTAAACGCCGCACCACTAAGAACGAAGCCATCCGGCTTATGTTGAAGGACCCCAATTTGATCAAGCGCCCTCTTATCATTAAAGAGAACAAGGCTTATCAAGGTTACGAAGAAAAATCTCTTATGGATTTCGTCACTCAGGAAGTGATCGTAGCCACCAAAGAGGCAGCGCTCCAGGAAACCACTGTTCTTCCTTAAAAAAGAATAGCCCTTATTAGTTTTTAAAAAGCCTCCCCAAAAGGGAGGCTTTTTTTATGATCTCTCGGACCGACCGTCTGATAATTGAGCACATCTTTTGACGGCCACAACCGAGATGGCTTTGCAGACGTGAGATATTTTGTGGGAAGTCCGCTTTCGTTGGTAAGGGGCTAAAGATCCCTTTCTTTTACGATTGAAATTATTCAGGAATTTTGATCTAAGACGTGGATGAGTAAATTAAGCGAAGGTGGTTGGACGTCGAGCATTG
>JAYVQZ010000301.1:0-6456 GCA_043776735.1 Deltaproteobacteria bacterium
ATCCCGAACTGGTCGATAAGATCCGTAAGGCTATTATGGCCAAAGTGGGTCTGGCAGGTGGGTTGCCGGTAGTTCCTGAACTGGCAAAAGCGGCTGACGAGGATGACGAGGATGAGGTCGCCGTCGCAGCACCATCTACGGGCCAAGGGGTAACCCCGAATGTCCGAGAAAAAGGCAACCGTCCTGCTGCACTTCGAGCAGGTTCTAAAAAAGGCGAGTGATAAGCACGCCTCTGATTTGCATTTGAAAGCTGGCCTTCCTCCGATCATTCGGGTGAACGGCCAGCTTTTTTATTTAGGCGACATTCAAAACGATCCGTCAGCCCGGCTTACCAACGAGCAGATCAACGACTTTATTGGAGTGTTGATGACTCCTCGGCAATTTGATCGCTTTGAAAATGGGGAAGAGATCGATCTTAGCTACGAAGTTAGTGGAGGCGGACGATTTCGAATCAACGTCTGTCGCCAGAGATCCAAGCCCCGTTTAGTCTGCCGCTATATTCCCGATCAAATCCGAGCCATCGGAGAGCTCTCTCTCCCCTCCATTGTCGAAACCTTTGCACAGACCACCAGAGGATTGGTGCTTGTCACAGGAGCGACTGGGAGCGGAAAATCTACAACTTTGGCTTCGATGGTCGATCATATTTCACGCACGCGTTCGTGCCACATTGTGACCATTGAAGATCCGATTGAATTTATCCTCAAAGACCGCAAGGCGATCGTTACCCAACGCGAAGTGGGAATGGATACAAATAATTTTGCCCGGGCGCTAAAGTATGCCCTTCGCCAGGATCCCGATGTGATTTTAGTAGGAGAAATGCGCGATGAGGAGACCATCTCCATGGCGCTTAACGCGGCTGAGACCGGCCACTTGGTACTTTCTACATTACATACGGTGGATGCTTCGGAAACGGTAAACCGAATCTTGGGAACGGTGAGTGGGGGAATGCAAGCGGCCTTCAGAGCGCAGCTGGCCTCCGTTCTTGTAGGCGTTGTTTCTCAGCGGTTGGTGCGCCGTAAGGACAATCGGGGACGGATTCCCGCTGTTGAAGTTTTGGTCTGTAACCAACGCGTAAAAGATATGATCGCCGATCCGGCAAGGACTCCGAATCTGGCGCAGGTGATCGATGAGAGTGAAGCGTACGGCATGCAGACTTTCGATCAATCCCTAATGAAATTATTTCGGGATGGCTTTATTGCCCGCGACGAAGCTATGGCCAATTGCTCCAATCAGCATGACTTCCTGCTGAAGTTACAAGGTGTCGTTCAAGGGGATTGGCGCAGTGAAGATGGTCGTCCTCCACAAATAACAAGTGATGAAGAAGACGAAATCACTAACACTCAGCCGCAGGGAAATAATATTGAGATTGAAGGCCTAATCAACGGAATGGTTCCCCGCCGGCGCAAAGGTTAAAGCAGATCCCTTTTAAAATTCGAATCCCCCTCATCCACTACATATCTAGGCACCAAATAGCCTGATAGTTCGCCGCGAAGCTGCTCGTGAATCCTTTTGCCTTCTTCTGGCGCCATTTGAAAATGGGCGGTTCCCGCGGCTTGATCGGGATGGTGAAGGTAATAGGGAAGAACCCCTATTTCAAAAAGACCTTCGCTTAGGCTTTTTAAAATCGATGGCGATGCATTTACCTTCTTGAGAAGAACCGACTGATTGAGTAAGCGGACCCCAGCTCTGGCTAGGGTGCGGCACGCTTGGGTTGCCTGCGGAGTGATTTCTTTGGGATGATTAAAATGCGTGATCAAGACCACCGGCTTTTTTTGAATGAGTGCCTGGGTCAATTCCTCTGTCACCCTTTCTGGAAAGGTCACTGGAACCCGTGAATGAATGCGAATTCGCTTTACTGAGGCGATGCCTGAAAGCGCCTTCAGGGTCCACGTGAGATTGGCATCAGAGACCATCAGCGGGTCGCCGCCTGAGAGAATCACCTCTTCGACTTCAGGATGACTGCGAAAGTACTCAAAGGCGGGTAGTAAATTGCCGGCAAAGAATTCATCGCTGTCCTCATTAAGAAGCGTCTTTCTAAAACAAAAACGGCAGTACATGGAACAGTTCGGCGTCAGGTGCATTAGGGCCCGATTGCTATAGCGGTGAGTCACCCTTGGAGCTGGCTGGTGGGCTAAGTCCTTGAGGGGATCGCTCAAACCAAAGGGAATTTCCTCCCCTGCTGACGGGAGGGCCTGAAGGCGAATGGGACAGAGAGGGTCGTTGAGATCGATCAGTGAGGCGTAATAACGGGGCAATAGGAACTGATAACGGGCCAAAATGCGGTCAAAAAGAGGGGCTTCGCCTGGTCCAATGAGCCCAAAATGGATGAGATCGGCGGTGGTTCGTAAGGCTTGGCCAAGGGCCTGCTGCCAGACGGGGGATCGGGTTTTTGTCTCGGTGCTAAACATAAAACGGACTTACTTTAGGAATCTTGAAAAACCCGAGAGTTACCATAGGGCGGATATTGAGCAACGGTTTTTCGTAAGGTAGGGTACTTTCTCAGAAGCTTCCTAATGGGTCTAATGGGGTAACCAATGAATGCCGTTGATAAAAAAGTGGAAAATAAAGCCACGGTTCAGCCATATCCTTACCGCTATAAGCCTGAGTTTGTAGAGCCAGACTGGACAAGGCTTCCCGGCTATCAGAACGTCACTAAGCAGGAGTGGGAGAGTTCGCTCTGGCAAAAACGGAACTTTGTGAAGTCCGTAGAGCAGATGCATAAGGTCTTTGGCTCCAAAATGTCCGACCGCCTTGCGCAAGACATTTTGCGGGACCAGGCCGAACGGGCCACCATGTCTATGCTCATCCCCCCCCAGATGATCAATACGATGGACGAGAACAACCTCGACCACGATCCTATTCGCAATTACATGGCCCCCGCCTTTAGTGAGCGAGAGAAAGAGTGGCCAAACCATCCTAAATCGGCGCGGGATTCCCTTCATGAGGCCGATATGTGGGTGGCTGAAGGGCTTACCCACCGGTATCCCACCAAAGTTTTGGCAGAGTTACTTTCCACTTGCCCCCAATATTGCGGGCACTGCACGCGCATGGATCTCGTAGGGCAGAGCGTTCCCCAAGTTCCTAAGCGGAAATTTGAGACTCCGCAGGGAGATCGTCACGAGCAGATATTGGCCTACCTAAGAAAGACACCCACCGTTCGAGACGTCGTGGTATCAGGGGGCGACATCGCCAACTTGCCAGCCCCCGTATTAGAAAAATTTGTGTCTGGGTTACTAGACATCGCCAACATTCGCGACATCCGACTAGCGAGCAAGGGTCTCATGGGAGTGCCTCAGCACTTTCTCCAAGATGAGGTGCTGCAGTCCTTAGATCGTCTAGCCAAGAAAGCCGTGAAGAACGGCGTCTCGTTGGCGCTTCACACCCACATCAACCACGCCGCCTCTATCACTCCGCTTGTGGCCAAGGCAGCGGGAAAATTGTTGGAGATGGGTTTTAGGGATGTGCGAAACCAAGGCGTCCTACTTCGGGGAGTGAATGATTCCGAAAAGGCGCTCCTGGACCTTTGCTTCACCCTTCAGGATCATGGAAATATCGTTCCTTACTATTTCTACATGTGCGACATGATCCCCAACTCGGAGCACTGGCGCGTCAGTTTGGCCAGGGCGCAATCGCTCCAGCACAACATCATGGGCTACTTGCCTGGGTTTGCGACACCTAGAATTGTCTGCGACGTTCCCTATGTTGGAAAACGGTGGGTGCATCAGGTCCATTCTTACGACAAGGTGAAGGGGATTTCCTATTGGACAAAGAATTACCTCACCAGCATCGAGTGGGACAAACCTGACAATTTGAATAAACTCTACGAGTACTTCGACCCCATCGACACCCTTCCTGAAGAAGGGAAAGCTTACTGGCGTACCCAGAAGTAAATCCGGTGGTTTGAGGTAGGCGCGAAATAGTTCTTTCGGACCGTAGGTCCGAAAGTCTCAACCGCTGTTCCTACGCCGCACTCTTACCGCTGCGGCTCTGCCCTTGGGGGAAGTCCTCTTTTAGGTTCGCAGGAAGAAACCCCAGACGTATCAGCCACACTCCGTAGAGGCTCATTTTTAGCAGCCGCCAGCCGTCACGAAATCTTTGAATATTCGTTTCGCCATAGCGACGGGCCAGGTAGGGAACTTCTATTTCTGTCGCGCCGATGCCCAGGGCCGCGGCAGGGAAAAGGAGCTCAAAGTCTCCAAACGGATCGTAGTCGGGATACCGCTCATTCCATCGCTGTATCATTTCGTAATGGAGGCGCGAAAAAAGTTTGGTGCCGCATAGGCTATCGCTAAGGGGCAAGTCCAACGCAAAAGAGAGAAGGCGGGCAAAAAAATGATTTCCTAGAAGATTTAGCCCTCGCATGGCCCCTGGCTCCATGCGCAGTTTTAATCGAGAGCCGTTGATAAAATCTCCAGCTCCCTGATGATAAGCTTCATGAAACCGGCGGACGTTGGATGCCGCCACGGTGCGATCCGCGTCGTAAATGGCGATGAGCTCTGCAGTAACCTTTGAGAGCGCAAGCCGAACGGCGTCCTTCTTTCCTTTTCCCGTTTGTTGAAAGACGCGCAGTTTCGTTTTTCCGTGAAAAGTGGCGCACGCTTCTTTGAGGGCGTCCCAGGTGCCGTCGGTGGAATGGCCTTCCACAAAAATAACTTCATGGAGTAGGTCTTCTAGTAGGCGAATGTCCTCGATAAGCCCCGACACATTCCCTTTTTCATTTCGTAGCGGAATGATTAAAGAGAGATCCCGCTTTAAGACTGCCGTTGGTTGAACCGGCCGGAGAAAGGTGAGATAGGCGGCCGAAAAGAGGCGAAGTCCAGGGATGGCACACAGCCAACGATCGACGACCGCTCCGGCACTTCCTAATAACAGCGGAAAGAAGGAAAGGGGCTCGATACGAGTCACTTCAAAGCCACTAGCGCGGGCCAGTCTTGCGAAGTCTTTTCGAGAAAATTGGGGCTTAGGCATCCCTTCAATAGCAGTAGAGAAGGGGGAGAAAAAGCGCCACAGGCGGAAGTACCACACGGAACCGCACACGATGGCCATCCTTTGGTGACGGTCCATCTTTCTTCGAGTCGCCATCAAATGAGCTACGGTCTGCGCGTCGTTTGTGAAGGGAAACTCTAGAACTAAAAGTTCGCTGGGTTCCACTTTTGCGGTGGGTGAATAATTATCAAAGGAATGAAAGGTTACCTGAGAAAAACAGGCGGCCATATTTTGAATGCGAGCATGGGCACGGCGCGACAGATTTCGGATAAGGGGTCGGGTAAGAAAGAGCACGTTGTTCTCTCGATTTTAGGTGTTCCCGTATTTTATCAGCACTTTGCTTGATTTATTGGAACTCTGCGTTGGCTAATCTGCATGATAGGCTCTCCCTTTATGTTCACTCCTCTTTCTCGCCGAATTTCCGCGTGGGTAAACCAAGGCCTGCTCACTGCTGAACAAGCCAAAGCCATTCTTCACTATGAAAAGGGGGACGGAAATTTTTGGGTCTCTTTTGGCATCGTGGGAATCGGAGTTACGGCAATTGCCACGGGCGTCATTAGTCTTGTTGCGGCAAACTGGCAGGAGATACCGGCGTGGCTAAAAATTTTTTTCTATTTCATCGTGCAAGCTACGGCGGGTCTTCTTTTTTTAAAAAGAGAATCAAAGCAGGATGCGTGGCGTGAAGCGGCTCTGGCCCTTTTTATTGGCCTTTTCTGGGCAGGCATCGGCCTTTTTTCGCAAACCTTCAATTTAGCGGGGGAGGGATGGCAGGCCTGTGCCTTTTGGTTAGTGATATCGTTGCCAGCTGTGGCTTTGGCCAAGCAGGCAAAGCTTCCCGCTTTGTGGACGGTTGGCCTTGAACTTACCGCTTTATGGTGGGTGATGGACCCCTTCAATCCCATCGAGAACGAAAAGATTCGGATGATGATTGGTGTCTCGGTCCCTTTGTTTCTCACCGCTATCAGTTTTTGGGCCCAAGCCGTCACCGGCCTAGGCGGGCTATCAGAATATTTTAAACAGGCCTTCACTTTTTGGGGGCTTGGCGCATTTGCGGTTGGCGGAACGCTTTTGGGAAATGTCTTGTGGGAGATCCAAGAAAAACACATTCCTGCGGAAGATCTTAAATACCTTCTGATCCCCTGGGCGGCTCTGACGTTGGCGGTATTGGGTTCTCTTGCTCGTAAGCAGGCACAAAAGGAACTACGCATTCCTTCGGCATTATTTCTCCTGACCATTGGTGTATTCGTCACGACTCCCATTTTATTTGATGGGCCACTGGGTTCCAAAATATTTCACCAAATCGTAGGTGCCGGGGGCTTTATCGCCATTGCCGCTTTCGGCGGTTATTTGGCCGCCATCGATCAGCAAAAAAAGCTTTATGAATTGGCTACACAGCTAATCGCGTTGCGATTCATCGTTATCTATTTTCAAGTCTTTGGCACCCTATCCACGACCGGCGTCGGGTTGGTT
>JAYVQZ010000302.1:0-6430 GCA_043776735.1 Deltaproteobacteria bacterium
GCATACCCCTATATAATTGAGACCCAAACCCCAAATTAAAAAGGAGCCGGCCCATGCGAGAGTTTCCCAGTGCTAGTGACATAGAACAAAGTTGGAAGACCGAAAGTCGATGGAAGGGAGTCACACGTCCCTACAGCGGTGCCGATGTCGCTCGCCTTCGTGGATCGGTACGCGTGGCTCACACCTATGCGGAAATGGGCGCTGCAAAACTTTGGAAGATGCTTCATGAAGACGGTTGTGTGGCAGCTCTGGGAGCGCTTACCGGCAATCAGGCCGTGCAACAAATTCAGGCAGGTTTAAAGGCAGTTTACTTGAGCGGCTGGCAAGTCGCTGCCGATGCCAACATGGCATTGCAGACTTATCCGGATCAGAGTCTTTATCCGTCCGACAGCGTCCCCAATGTGGTTCGTCGTATCAACAATGCCTTCCAAAGAGCCGATCAGATTCAGACTTCGGAAAAAAAAGGCAACATCTCCTGGTTTGCCCCGATTGTTGCCGATGCCGAGGCAGGACTTGGCGGAAATTTAAATGCCTTCGAACTCATGAAAATGATGATTGAAGCCGGCGCCGCCGGGGTTCACTTTGAAGACCAGCTCTCCTCAGCAAAAAAATGCGGCCATATGGGTGGCAAGGTTTTAGTGCCGACTCAGGAAGCCGTTCAAAAGCTGGTAGCAGCCCGCCTTGCTGCTGACTTAATGGATGTTCCTACGGTCCTAGTAGCAAGAACCGATGCCAACGGGGCCCAGCTCATCACCAATGACATCGATCCTAGAGACAAAGAGTTCTTAAATGGGGATCGAACGGTGGAAGGCTTTTTCACCATGAAAGGTGGAATACAAACCGCCATTGCTCGCGGCCTGGCTTACGCGCCCATAGCGGATGTTATTTGGTGTGAAACTTCAGAGCCAAATTTGGCGGAAGCCAAAAAGTTTGCGGAAGGGGTGCATTCAAAATTCCCTGGAAAACTTTTGGCCTACAACTGCTCACCGTCGTTTAATTGGAAGAAGAAACTGGACGATGCCACCATTGCCCGTTTTCGCAGCGAGCTTGCCTCGATGGGCTACAAATTTCAGTTCATCACGCTAGCTGGCTTTCATCAGTTGAATTTTGGCATGTTTGAATTGGCAACGCAGTATGCCAGCCAGGGAATGTCTGCTTATGCGGAATTTCAAGCCCGAGAATTTCAAGCAGAGTCCAAAGGGTATCAGGCCACAGCCCATCAACGTTTCGTGGGAACGGGCTACTTCGATGCTCTTGCTCAGGTCATTGGCGGAGATAATCTATCCACCCGCGCACTAAAGGGGTCTACGGAAGAAGAGCAATTCGGCCACTAAGAGGGCCTTTATTTTCTTGGGGTTCCCGACAGCGCACGCGACAAATCGTCGCGAAAGGCTTCGGGAACCTTTCCTCCTGCAGCCTCTGCTTTTTCCATCCACACCTTTGCCTCTTTGTACTTTTTTTGAAAATAGTTACTGTACGCGAGATTCAAATGGGCCTCCCAAAATTTGGGGTCCACCCCGAGAGCTTTTTGAAATTGGGCCTCCGCTTTGAGAGGATCATTTTTTTCTTTTCCGTACAATCGCCCAAGATTTAGATAAAAAACCGGCTTTTTTGGGTTTAATCCAATGGCCTTAAGCAAAAGTTTCTCAGCGGGATCAAAGATTCCCATAACGGCAAAAGTCGTCCCCGCCCCAAACCAGCCGTCGGCATTTTTCCCGTCGAGGATGAGGACGTGATTAAAGTGATCGAGCGCCGCAACAGGGTCATTTCTTTCAAAGAGAGACTCAAGTCCCCTTTTTGTCAGTTGTTGAACCACTTGGTCGCGCGTAGATTCACGCGTTGCCTGCTGAATGAACTTTGCGTCAGCCAACTTAATTGCGTCGGAACAAACCGAGGGGTTCCAAACGAAGCAGCGATGAGACATGTCGTTGGCAAATTTATTTCTATCCGGAGCAATCATTGGCGGACTTCCCGGCGGCGTCGCTGGCGGGCCGGCAACTTTAGCCTTGGCGTTAAGTTGAGCAAGTACCAACAGCACGACCAGTGGGAAAAGTTTTCGCATCACTCCGAGCCCCCTAAAGAGGATATTTTATCATACCGAAGGGACCTGGCTTTTTTTAATAGGAAATTTCCACCCGATGTTACAAAATGACGGGGTGATACACTTACTTTTTTGGTTAATCTTGCCTTCGTTTGCTGCAGACAAACCCCTGTCTTCCCCCTCGCAACCTGCGCTGGGTAAGGCGATCCCACTTTTCATTGTTCAAAGAAGTACCAATGCCAATGAGCTAGTCTACGAGGCCACGCTCACAGACTCCGGCTTTCCTAAACAGGATCCCATCCAAGTACATTGGGTCATGAAAGCTAAAGAAGGAGGCAGTGAGGCCCTGACTGCATTCGAAAAAAAATCGGTGTTCGGAGCTCAGATCCAGAAGGTTTCTGATGATGAGGTTAGTTTTTCATTAAAGGCGTTGAAAAACAGAAGCATAGTGGTCAAGCGCTCCAAAACACCTGAAGGCGGTTGGATCGCCCGCGCGTTTCTAAAGGTAAAAAGCGGAGAGCACATTTTAGACCGCCTCTTTATCCAAATGCGAAAGGGTGGCATCGTGCCCAAGGTAGCAAAGATCTCGCTATTTCTTCATTCAGTAGAGGACTCAAAAGAGATCACTGACGAGTTTATCCCTTAGAAAATTCACCCCTCCCTCACACCATTGACTTTAGAAATTAGGCTGAACCTATGAAATCAGGGCTCCTATTACTTGTAGTTGGTCACCTCTTCATTGCAAATAAAGCCGGCGCCTGGGCTCTGCACTACCTAGTCACGGACCAAGCGTTATCCACCTACTCCGACCAAGATTTTCTTGGATCTAAGGTACGAGTGGAACCCCTAGGCGAGTTTCTTAAGGAACAGGCCAAACCGCTGGAGCTGCTCTTTGCGGAATACTACAACTGGCTAAGCAAAAAAGGGTCTCTCCGGTTTCTCCCGCAAAAATTTCCGCCCGCCGATCCCTCGGTATCAAACTTTCTTAAGGCGGCACGCCTCTCTCCGCAGAGTCAGTTTTTTTATGTCCAAGGGCCGGTAAGAGCGCCAAGCCAATCGGCGAAACGCTTGTATCGCTTAAACGAATTAGCGCCCAAGGAAAAAGAAGAAAAAAATGTCCTGGTTACCTTTGAAGCAGTTTCAGGCGACGTGCCGGCACGCTCGGTTCTCACCACCTATTCGGACGAACCCGATTGGATGATCGACTATGGCCTTTGGGACCACCCCGAATTTGGGTATGGAAAAAGACCGTTTGGTTCCCCCTCAGATCCCGGCAATGGAGCGGCCTTCCACATGCAATTTAGCCACGAGGGATTTCTAAATAGAAAAGTCATGCCTGAAATCCTGACGGATCTTTCCAATGAGCGTATTGGCCTTTTCCAAAGACTCTCCCGACTGGCCTTTCGAACCCAGCACCCCTACTGGGGGGCTCGATTTGCCGCCTGGAGCCTTCATTACCTGCAAGATCTCTCTCAACCGTACCACTCCAGTGCGGCCCCCTTTGCTGGCGTATGGTTCCTCTTGAAGGCTGCCCTCTTCCCCAGTCGCCATCAAATGATTGCCGATGCCACTCAACTTTTGGCCAACCGCCATTACCTGTATGAAGACTTCGTGAAGATGATCCTTCAGGAATCAAACCGTGGTCTGTCCGAACAGGCAAAACCCATTATTGCGTCGCTGAGAAATTCCACCGGTGATTTATCCCCCCCCTTTGCCCAGGGGACCATTACAGAATTCGTGGATCACGTGGGAAAAACAGCCGCCCAAAGTGCCCAGAAACTCGACGTCGCGGTGGTCAAAACCTATGGTCCCCACATGACTGAAGATCCGTCCTATGTGCAGGACAAGGACCCCAATTATGATTTAATGGAGATCTACTCGCGCCCATTAGTAACCTTAGAACCACTCCTTGGCGTAGCCCAAAGTAACTTACAGCTAACCGGAAGCTTAACTCGCTCCCTTTTGAGACACTGCCGGCAAGATCTGCCTTAATAATCTCAATAACTTAGAAATTTTCACTTGCTCTGTTAATGCGCCGTGTTATCAAGCCCTCCTCATTTATTTTTTTGCAATGAGGTTACGATGCGTTTTGTAGTGTTTTTCGCCGTTCTTTTTCTCAACTCGGCTCTGCAGGCTGCGGACCTTATTTCCGTGGAAGTGGCGCCTAATGATGGGGCAGTGGCTCGTAGCCCTAAGCTTAATCTGACTGTGGTGTTTCCGGCGCAAGAGACCCGGGCTACGGTTCAGATCACAGTACTTTCCAATGAAATTAATGATCAGGGGACTCCCGTTCAAATTCCCTTTTCCTATCGCCAGGCACAAGCCCCCATAGAGCTGGTGCGAAAGTCCAACCCGGCGAGCCTCGGGGTGGAGAAGTTTGAGTTGACCGTGCCATACGAACAGCTCGTGGCACTGACGGGTTACTATAAGGTCCGTTATTCGGTTGAGAGAATTTCTGCAGGTCCCCAAAATACGAGCGAAACTTCAACGGCTCTTGCCACTCTGACAGTTACCGCGGCAGGGGAATACCTTTGGCAAGAACTCACAGACGCTCCTCTAATGGCACCAGCGATCGTTGCGGCAAAACCCGGACCTGTTGCTGGTGGTAGCGCACCTCCGGTAGGAGGCGGTCCAGACGTAGAAAACACGCCTGAGGTGCAGCAAATAAACTTAGATAAACTCCGCAAGTTCCTAGAAACCCTAGATAACCCCGCCCCACTGCAACCGTTTAATCGCCCCACCGCAGAGGAAAAATTAACCGCACAAAAGTGGTATAACGATCAGGAAGATCCCACCCATAAGGTCGTCTTCTTTGTCACCAATCGGCCAGTGATTTCCACTGCCGATCGCGATCGCCCATGGAGAATTTTTGAACCTGGGTTTGGAGCCACTGCTCCGGCCAAAGAAATGGTAATGGGATCAGTCATTGCTCATGTCCCCAGCGGAAAGTACCGAGCGCCAGGCGAACTCGACGAAAAGAAGTACCATTTTTGGGGTAAGGATAACCGCAATCCCGACGGTCTATTTTTCATTCAAAAGCTTTTGACTTTTTTCCAGCACCCCGTAGCGCCGAAGCTTTTTACTAACCAATTCCTGTTTACTGACTACATGTGGGAGCAAGACGTTTTGCTCTTTATCCATGGCTACAACAACACCTTTGAGTCCGCCGTATTGCAAGCGGCACAGCTTAAGCAAGACCTCAAGTGGCCGGGGCCGGTAGTGGCATTGAGTTGGCCTTCGTTGGGAGACATTCCCGGTTACTTCACAGATGAAACCAATGAAAAAGCCAGCGTTCCGCAGGTTGCCTATTTCCTTGATGGGCTTCTTCATGGGACCGAAGTGAAAAATACGCCCCGAGGAAAACGCTACGTGGTCGCCCATAGTATGGGCAATCGCCTATTTCTCGATTCCGTCGCGCTCATGAGCAGTCAAAAAAGACTATTTCAGAAAAGTTTTGGCAAAGTGGTTCTTGCCGCGCCTGATGTGCATTTAGAGGATTTTTACAAACAAGTTCCTCTCCTCGCCAGCGCCGCAGAAGAAACCACGTTGTACTATTCAAAAAAAGACACGGCTCTTAGTTATTCACGAAAAGTCCATTTTGATTATCGAGCCGGCTTTGACGGGGCATTTCTTCCTGGTGTCATCAACTCCATTTGTGCCGATAATGCTAACTGGCGGGATCTCAGATCGGGTCACGGCTATTTCGCTGGTGGTGAACGGGTGATGCTCGACATCAACCTTAGCTTCCTCTACGGATTCACTCCCGAGCAGAGAAACACGATGATCTTCTGGCAACCGGTCGACGATCCTCGCCAGTCGCATTGGGAATTTTACCGCTAGGCTGACCACAACTTTTTTACTTGCTACCGTAAACCGATTGACATGAAACGTAGGTTTCCACCACGGTTAAGCATATTTCGATAAACGATTCCTGTGCCTTTTTTTTGGCGCACGCTACTGTTGGGGGATACGCTTTGGTGAAATTAGGTAGAGTTCTCGTTGTTGATGATGATCCGATAAACATAGAAATTATATGCCATCTTCTGCAAGACACCTGCACCGAGGTAGCTACTGCATTAAATGCCCAAGAAGCACTGGATATTTTAGATACCTTCAAACCTAACTTGGCTCTCTTAGATGTAATGATGCCAGGATTAAATGGATATGAACTCGGCCGAATAATTAAGCTCAAGTACTCCAACATAAAGGTGGCGTTTGTTTCAGCGCGTTCATCACCTCAAGACCAACAAACAGGGTTTGATGTTGGAGCAGATGATTTTATTTCTAAACCATTTAATCTCGATGATTTTGTTGGAAGAGTGGAACGCCTTTTACTGGGACATAGTTTTGAGAAAGGTTCTCGCGCGGGAACCAAAACGCAGAAAGGGA
>JAYVQZ010000303.1:0-6424 GCA_043776735.1 Deltaproteobacteria bacterium
CCTGGCCAGCTCAGCCAACGGTTCCATGAGGCTGGAGAGGCTTTCTGCGTCTTCGCCACCGAGAAGGTAGCGTTTAAGAAAACCCTCGTTACTTTCGGGTAGATCAACAGGGGTTGAATCGGGAAGCCCAGCTGCCTTTTTTGCCTCAGCAACCGCATCGTCAAAAGACCCCAAAGCGTCCACAAGTTTGGCCGCCTTTGCCTGTTGGCCCGTCATCACGCGACCATCGGTCCAATGCTCCACCTCTTCGGCGGTCATCATCTTACGACGCTCTTTTACGGCGGATTTAAACTGGCCGTGAATGTCTTGAAGCATGTCTTCGAAGAGCTTTTTCTCTTCCGGCTGCATCGGCCGATGTTCCGAGCCCGCCGCCTTCATTTTGCCAGCAGTAAGGGCATAACGCTCCACCTTCGCCCACTCGTAGAGTTTCTGAGTGTTCGCAAATTCCATGATCACGCCAATACTGGCGGTTAGGGTACCTGGATTGGCAAAGATTTTTCGACCACCAAGAGCAGTGTAGTAACCGCCACTGGCAGCAACAGAACCCATGGAAACAATGACGGGCATTTTCTTGTCGAGTTTTTTGAGCCCCTCGTACATCTCTTGGGAGGGACCAACCATACCGCCCGGTGAATTAATGCGGACGACAAGAGCCTTGTGGTTCTCGTCGTCCGCAATTTCTTCGAGCTGTTTTACGAACTTTGTGGCGGAGTAGATCACTCCGCTCACATCGATAACGGCTACTGATTTCTTATGGGCGGCCTTTTTATTAGCGCCTGGCCTGGAGTTAAACCAAGCCACCTTAATAAAAGAAACGGTCGCTGTGCTGAATAGTACGATAAAGAACGCTGCTACGGTAACGCCTAAGAGACGATAAACCCCTCTCATTGATTACCTTTCGGCTTCATTCAATTTACTCAGACTTGGTGTCTGAGTCCTCTTCAGAAGTGCTGGAGACCACGGCACCTTTGAGCTTCTGAGCGAGGGACTCGTCCAGAAGATCGGCCAAACTCGTACGAGACGAACCTGACTGTTTAGCGTAGGTGCGAATGTTTTCGCGCTCTTCAGCTTTGGTCAGCGCCTTTACCGACAAGGAAAGTTTATGTTCCTTGAGGTCAACAGAGGTGATCATCACTTCCATCTCGGTGCCCTCAGGATACGCCTTCAAGCGATCCTTAGGTTTGCCTTCGCCGTCTAGTTCAGAAGCATGCAGCAATCCCTCAACCCCAGGCTCGATCTCCATAAAGAGACCGAAGTCGGCCACTTTAGTGACCTTTGCCTTTGTCCGAGTTCCTGTGGGGAACCGGTCGGCAATGGAACGCCAAGGATCGTTAGAAAGCTGTTTGATTCCCAAGCTGAATTTTTCGGCAGCTTTATCAATCGAGAGAACGACGCAATCAATCTCATCCCCTTTTTTAAATTGGGTGTTGGGATCCACTGCTTTGTTTTCCCAGCTGATGTCACTGACGTGAACCAAGCCGTCGATGCCTTCAGGAACGCCAACAAAAATACCAAAATCGGTAGTGTTCTTGATGGTGCCCTTAATCTGGGTTCCAGGCGGATACTTCTCTGCCAAAAGGTCCCATGGATTAGGCTCAATCTGTTTCATGCCCAAGGAGATGCGGCGGTTGCCCATATCCACATCGAGAACAACGGCTTCAACTACGTCGCCATCATTCACGAGTTTCGACGGATGCTTCACTCGTTGAGTCCACGACATTTCGGAAACGTGGACCAAGCCTTCAACGCCTGGCTCAATTTCCACAAAGGCGCCGTAATCGGTCAAGCTGACTACTTTGCCCTTAACGCGTAAGCCGACATGATAACGCTGTTCCACCGTATTCCACGGATCCGGAAGCAACTGTTTGTAGCCCAAGCTGACGCGTTCCTTCTCCTCGTCGTACTTAAGAACTTTAACTTTGATCTTATCGCCGACTTTGAACACTTCCGAAGGATGCTTGATACGCCCCCAGGACATGTCGGTGATATGAAGGAGACCATCTAAGCCGCCCAAGTCGATGAAAGCACCGTACTCGGTAAGGTTTTTGATGATGCCTTCGGTGACCATTCCCTCTTGAATCTGGGAAAGGGTCTGTTCCTTCATGCGTGCGCGCTCTTCCATCAACAGGAGGCGGCGGGACAGCACGATGTTGCCCCGCTTTTTATTAAACTTAATGATCTTAAATTTGAACGTTTTGCCGAGGAATTGATCCAAGTTCTTGGTCGGACGAATGTCGACCTGAGAACCGGGGAGGAAGGCCTTAACGCCGATATCAACCGACAAGCCGCCTTTAACCTTGGCAACAACAGTTCCTTCAACCAACTCATCTTTTTCACAAGCTTCGCTGATCTCATCCCAGGCGCGAAGGACGTCCGCTTTTTCCTTGGAAAGGATCAATCGGCCGTGATCGTCTTCTACACGCTCGATGTAGACCAGAATATGATCACCCGGGGCGACGCCAACCTCTCCGCGGTTGTCCATGAACTCGCCGGAGTTGATTTGGCCTTCGGATTTATATCCAATGTCGACCGTTATGAAGTCGTTGGAGATACCGATAATCTGCCCTTCGACAACTTCGCCCTCCTGGAACTTCACGCCCTTCGAGGTCTCCTCAAGAAGTTGGGAGAAGGTAAGGCCGCCCTCTTTAAGGGATTCAGTCTTATCTTCGACTAAAATATCTTGTTCTGGAAGCTCGGGTAGCTCAGCTACCGAAAGCATACGACGGTTTTTCATAAATACATTTCCTGTGGATTCATTAATGTTAACCCGCTTGGCTGCGCGGCCGGAGGGTGAATCTCCCGTTCCCTGGTTTTGCAAAGACATCTACGTTATTCTCCTACGTGAAACCTACTTGTTAGTCTGAGTTAAGCGTTTGTTGGAAATAGAATTTTGCTCAGAGGTAAAAATAAGTCCCAGTTTTTTCCTACGTGCGGGGCAAAGTGTCAATATCTTTTGAGTCTTAGCGATCTCCTGCGAACCCAGGAAAGCCCTTTTGACTGGGGTTCGACCTCTTTCCGGTTTCTGGGGTCTCAATTTCGAACCGTCGAGCGGCTCAATGGATTCAATATCTTGGAATGGGTTTCGCAATGGCGCCCAGCATGAAAGCCCAATGGTGGTACCCGGTTTTAGTGTTGGCGGTCCTATTTTCACTCAGTTGGCTTGAGGGCTGTGGCAGGTCATTGGGGATTGGCCTGAGGCCGCAATTGCCGGCCTCTTTACAGCCGGGGTCGGCCCGTTGGCAGAGACTACGGGCAACCGCAAGTCATTGGGAGATGCGGGTGACTCCCCTCCCTGAGGGGCCCCCAAAGTCGTTTACTTACTCTCCCCAAGAAGGGGACGGCTTTCCCTTGTCTGATTTGCCAGTCTCGGCCATTGGTCGTTGGGAGATTGCACTTAGATTCTGGGATAAACGGGCGGATGGGCAGGGGCGAAGTTTTCCACTGCTGGAGGGGAGCAAGACGGTCACCCAAAAAGATCTCAATCAACCTCACGGTGTTTCTATTCCGCTGCATCTAAAGGTACCACTTCGTGATTTGGACTAATGCACATCTAAGGGGGAGTTTGCGCTTTCTTTACCAAAGTTCGCATCCCCTTTTCGTTGGATGAATTCGTAACCGAACGGGCCAACGAGCTGTCCACTGTACACCTGCAGGAGATAGCCTTTTGCTCCGCCGCCGATCAATATAGAAAGGTTCTCTAAATCGGCTAAACTCTCTTCAAGTTGCGGAACGCGTTCGGAGACTTCCTGATAGTAAGCGGGCGAAGGGGCTCCGAGAAACGGAACTCCCGATTTTTTTAGTGAGTTGAGGCTGGCGATAAGCTGATTTGAGGTAAGGGCCACATGTTGGACGCCAGGGCCATGGTTGATATCTAAAAAGTCTTGGACTTGGGCGTCGTCTTCCGTGGGTTCGTTAAGAAGCATTTTAATGACGCCGTCTGGACTCTCCATTGCCATGGAGTCACGGGTTACTGCCTCACCCTTGGGGGGCACGGAACTTGTGTTTTTTAGCCCGAAAATGCGCTCATAGTACTCGCCCCAACCCTCCAGTTGCCCGTGAGCGACGTTAGAGGTGATGTGATCAATGGCTTGAAGTCCAAAACCAGTATTTTGCGCGCGGAAAGGA
This sequence comes from Deltaproteobacteria bacterium, assembly GCA_043776735.1. GTDB lineage: Bacteria > Bdellovibrionota > FAC87 > UBA2466 > UBA2466 > JBGSST01. The sequence continues at coordinate 4,126 of JAYVQZ010000303.1, forward strand.
ATTTCAAACCCTTCGCCAAAGAGAGTCCCTTCGCGTGAAACAAAGGTATGCCGAACGTCACCAAAGGCCTTAATCGACGCGGAATTCACCTGACCAAAATCACGAGAGCTAGTCTTTGGGCCTTCGGCCACCTCCGCTCCGCGTTGCACGGCGATCTCAAAAGCTGTGGTAGCGTCCTTGCAACGAAATCCCACCTGGCATAGGCCGTCGCCATGAGCCTCTACAAATTTGAAAATCACATCGCTCTTTTGCTGGCTTTGGCTTAGGACAATGGCGATCTGATTTTGAGTAAAAAGGTAGGAACGCAATCCTCGTTCTTTAATCTCTCGAACCGCGGACTTCTCAAAGCCCATCCGCAAGTACCATTCAGACGCCTTTTCAAGGTCATGTACGGCAAATTCAATGTGGTCAAACGCGAGAATCCCCAACGCAATATAATCAGCCATGATTTTGAGTATCTGAGCGGGTAAGGGGCTTGTCAAAAGACTCAGAGAGAATGCCTTTGGGACGATGCTGCGTCGTTTTTTGCCGGGATTGGTCCAGGCGCCAAGCTGCAATTGCCTTGTGGTTTCCGCTGGTCAAGACTGGGGGGACCGGTAGCGATCGGAATTGGGTGGGTCTGGTGTAGTGGGGGTATTCCAAAAGTTTTTCCCCGGTCTGCGGGTCCTCAAGCTGGAAAGACTCGGCCCGGTAGCCTTCGGGATGGCCTAGGCTGCCATCTATCCCACGAATCATAGCGTCGGCAAAGACAAGGGCGGGAAGTTCTCCCCCGGTAACCACAAAGTCTCCCAAGGACAACTCAAGGTCGACCCAATGATCGATGACCCTTTGATCAATCCCTTCGTAATGGCCGCAGATCAAAATAAAGTGATCGGCTGGCGGAGAAAGGCGCGCTTCATGAAAAAGGTTTTGGTTCATCAGGCGTCCAGCGGCACTAAAGGCTAGTACTCGAGGCGGTAATCCCGTGGAGCGGGCTTTGATAGCTTCAATGGCAGCTACAAGGGGCTCTACCTTAAGTACCATCCCGCCACCGCCACCATAGGCAATATCATCAACGGTCTTATGGGGGCCAGTGGCAAAGTCACGCAGCTGGATGGCTTCATATTCAAAAAGACCGGCAGCACGAGCCCGCCCAATAATGCTGGAATTCAGCCAGGAGTGGATGGTGTCAGGAAAAAGTGTCAGGAAAGTGAACTTCACGAGTTTCTCAAGAGTTCTTCCCATCGCAGCAGGATAATCTGTTTCCCTTTTAGATCGACCTTCTTGATGAAGGCTTTCGTAGACGGAACTGGAATCTCTTTGCCCCTAAGTTCGAACCACCAATTGTCGGGGAGCGAGGCATGGGCGCTGGGCTCTGCATGAACGAATCGGCCCAAAGTTTCTCCGCTCTCACTCACAGCCGCTAATCCGGCTAGATCAGAGATATAGAACTCACCCTCATCGGTCTTATCTAGTGACTGGCGGTCGACAAAGACTTTTTGCCCCACTGCGGCTTGCGCCATTTCAATCGTGGCTAAATTGGCGATGGTGACCTTCCAACCCTTTGGCATCCACCGAGCATCAATCACTTCATGCTCAAGAGCACTGGATTCAGTCCTCCCCAGCCAGACTTTGGAAACGTAATCTAAACAAGACTCTTGCCCAGCATCGGTGCGCACTACCACCGCCCCAACCAAACCATGGGTTTTGACGATGGCGCCAATCAGTATTAGCTGGGCCACCTAGTCCTAGGCTTCAGCAGCAGCTTTTTTTGGAGTCTTTTTAGCTACCTTTTTTACAGCGGGAGCTTCTTTTTTCAAAGCCGGGGCTTCGGGGGAAAGGCCTTCCGGCGTTGCTAACCAGCTCTTCATGGTCGGCTTTAAAAGATTTCCCAACGTACGAGACATCTGGGCGCCAACGCTCAGCCAGTACTCAAGACGAGGACGTTCTACGTTGATTTCACCGTCGCCCTTTAGAGGATTAAAAGCGCCAATATGTTCAATAAATCGCCCGTCGCGGGGTGCCGTCTTATCTTGCACAACAATGCGATAATAGGGCCGTTTCTTTGTACCGTGTCGTGAAAATCGGATAACTGTTGCCATCGTTTAACTTCCTCTTAAGAGAACTCGAAAAGAGCCTTAAAGAAATAGTCCTTCCCTAAAAAACTCGAATTCTTACCATAAACCTCTGCGTTTTCCCATAGCTGACTTCGAGAACCGATTCATCATCTTTCTTGCTTCAAGAAACTGCTTCATCAATCGGTTCACATCTTCAACCTTCGTCCCGCTCCCACCAGCGATCCGGCGCCGTCTGCTGCCGT
>JAYVQZ010000304.1:0-6391 GCA_043776735.1 Deltaproteobacteria bacterium
GGAAATATCTCGCGCTGGTTTCAAAGCTTCTTCTAAAACTGTTCTAAAATGATTCATTTTGTCCAATGTAGGTACGGCGTTAGGACCAAAATTTAAATCGATCTGCGTTTGCGCATTACTTCGAACTTGGACGGTCATCGCTCCGTCGTTGACCATGCCGTCTAAATACAAACCGAAGTCTTTCAGTTCCCGTTGCATCGACGGAAGGTAGGCGTCATAGGAACTCTTGAAATCCGCCTCAGAAATCTCACCCGACCAGCTAGTGACCATGGCTTCCGTCTTCATCATAACACCAGCGACAATACTGTCGGCGCGATGACGTCCCACGAGGATTGGAGATAGGTGCTCCTCCTTAGCATCAAAATCGCGTAGCCCCTCCTGGCGAACCCTCAGAGTTTCCTGAACTGCTAATGCGTCGGCCAGCCCCTTCACACTGTTGGTGTGTTCCGGTTGTTTGGAATAATTCTTCCACCAAGTTCCTGAAGTTGGCGTTGCTTTCGTAATTTCCCCTACTCCTAACGCGACGGTCTTATTTTCAATCTCAATTTCACCCCACATGCGGCTGCCTTTGATCTGACCGGGGTGCCTTCTCTGGGCCACCTCAATAAGGTCGATGTGCCCCACCGTGACGCCACCGCCAACAGCGAGAACTTGGCTCCCATCTTTGAGATCAAAGAGAATGGTTACGCCATACCTTTTGGAATTAGGCAGTGCCTGCAATAAACTGACTCGTCCCTCAGGCCCCGCTAACCGTAAAACGCTTTCTTCACAAACGGACAGAGGATTGGCTTGAAGCTCCGAGGTGAAACAGAGGGACAAAAGTAAAAGACCTAATAAGAACGCCTTCACCATCGATTTCTCCTGCTAGAGCTGTTTTTTACTGCTTCTTGGGACTCTCTTTGGGTTCGCTCATGGGCTTTGCCGATGCCACAAAATCACCGGCCACCTGCACGTATCTAGGCACTTGGGACTTAAGATTGGCGGGAATCACAATTTCAAACTGAGTGAGATCGACGTCCCAGTTGCCGCTAACCTTTAAAAGGTTTCCAGGAAGGCTGGATTGGGTAATGGGGGAATCTTTGTAATAGGAAAGCCTGAGAAGAAAGGTCTGGGGTTTCTTTAGCCCTTTAAGCGCCAGCACACCCTCCATTTTAGCCACCACGGGCTGGCCATCATTGAGTTTTGCTTTGGAAACGCTGAGCAGTTTTGTCAGAGTGACAGTGGCCGAGGGAAATTGGCTTACATTGAGAAGCTTATCAAGAAGGAAGTCTTCCTTGGCGGCCACTCCAGTATGAAAAGTACGCAAATCAGTTCTTAGTTCACCAGAAATTCCGTCGATCAATCGCTCGGGATCGACTTCAACCCACCCAAAGAGGAAGGGTGAGATCCCCACGGTTTTTTCGAGAGTGCCCTCCATCGAGACCTGGACAAGATTACGTAGACCGATATCGCGGAGTTCAAAGCGGGTAGTCCCGGCAAGTGCAGTTCCAGGACTCTGGGCAAGTAAATAAGCTGTCACAAGTAGAAGTTGGAATTTCACGCTGAACATAAGGTTAGTTTTGCCGAGCATAAATGTCGAGCTGCAGTGTAGGGATTATAGACCAGTGACGCGATGAATTTCGACGTCAATTCCCGTTTTCGTCTGAAGGTAAATATATTGCCCTGTGGCATTAAGCGTAAAGACTTTGGGATCCACGTTGGAGGGAACGTAATTTACCAATTGGCCACCACTGTTAAAATAATAAAAGCCTTTGGGGTTGCCTACGCCAGAGGGCTGCGAAGACGACGGGGTATGATGCACTACCAGATACTGATCTGAAATGGCGACATTGTCCGCCTGAAGCTGGGAAAGTTCCCCCGGGTCCACAAGGCCACCGCCGGCAGTAGGAGCAAACCACGCTAGACGGGTTCCAAAGGCGACATAGATAGTCCCCTGAAAACTGACTGCACTGCGAACGCAGCAGACAGGTCCACCACCCGCCTGGCCAAAGAGCACCTGGCTATAAGGTAGCGCCGGCTGTGCCACCAGATCGTTTTGTGCAATCGCAACTGGGTAAAGATTATCCTGAGAACTAAAACCATAATAACCAGCTGCAAAGGGGTTCGGTACAATGGCACGGTAGGTGAAAGCAAAATCCCTTTGAGGTTTTCCATTGCCATCGAGCGGTGGTTTTCTAAAGATCTCCTTTGGGGCCTGCTGTTGAGTAATATTTACAACACTCACTCCGGCCGTGCCGGAAAGAAAGGTGGTATTGCCCATCACGCCCACAGCGCCCGAGGCGTACCAGTCAAAGACCCAAGGAAGCTTCATGGCAAAATTCGTGAGTTGACCGGCAATATCAAAACTCAAGTTAGGATTTTCAGGATCGTCCACTGACCAGCCGGAATAACCAAAGGGTTGGCCAGTCATGTGAATCATGTTGCCTACGCGTACCATGGAATTAACGGTAGTGTCCTCAGATTGAAATTTAACAGCGGCAACCTTAGCTAGGGTCGGCCGATTATTTGAGAAAAGTTGCTTCATCACCAAGGGAGAGGATTTTGCGATGCGACCGTCATTGCAGGCGGAGAGCAAGGCTAAGCCGAGCGAAAGTAGGGTGAGTAAAAAAGGCTGCCTTCTAAGTTGTGTTGAACGAGTTGCCATAGCTTGAGATCCTATTTCTCAATAGAATTGCAAAGAGAAAGCCAAGCCAACCACTTCCTAAAGGCCTGAAACAGAACGGATTTGTCTGCGGCCTATTTAACGACTTTGTGCACTTTTTGTCAGTGATGTCGCCCCCGTATACAGCCCGAATAGTGGCAACAGCGTCGATCTTTTTGACACTCCCTTTTGGTCTCGTTGAGCCCAAAGGCGGCAAAGTTCGCCATTGGCATGCCTTGCATTGCCCCCAGTGCAAGCCTTGCGCCCGGGCCGAGGGTATGGGCAGAGCAGTCCGATGGGCCGTGCAAGTAGTTTTCGCCAGCAGTTTTTAGACGGAGAGTAGAACGTGAAACTTTTTTTTCAGCTTTTTTCTCAGCCTGGGAAGTTTTTTAACCAAATGCAATGGTCATCCCGGCATTGGTTTATCATTGTTTCCTTTCTCACCCTCGCCCTGGTGGAAACCCACGTAGGCCGCGGCCAAAATGAATTTTACCAAGTGGCCCTTTGGATCAGCCACCAATGGAGTGTGAGCTTCAACGTTGCCCTCTGGATTGTGTTGGCAGGGCGTATGGCTCTTATCATCGGCGGCGCCTATGTGGTGACGACGGCGGTCTGGGTTGTCGGAAATATCTTTGGCCACCGCACCAGCCGCAGAGTGCTAGCGCGCCGATTGGCTGTTGTTTTCACGGTAGGCTTGGCCGCTTACACCATGCAATATTTTGTCGATGCCCATCCTATGTTCGGCGTCGCCAGTCTCTTTCTCTACGTTTGGAGTTTGATTCTTGGGTATTTCGCCATTCGTGAAAACTTTGGGCTAACCCATTTAGAATCTGTGGTGGTGGGCCTCTTTGCGGTGTTACTGATCACTTCAAGCTGGCACTATAGCCACCACGCCTTGGCAGAAAAATTCATGTCGTCAACGTCCACGGCCTCCAATGCAAAAGCGCCGTTTTCAAAAGACAGTTATATTAAAATTGTACGCTAAAAATTCGTTACCTAGCCGCCACCTCAACCTTTTTCCGCCATCGCTGAAAACTTCGAAAGTTGCGATGAGCCAACTGGAAGATCGTGGCTTTCCCTGCGTCCTTTATAATTCCTTTTTTCGCCAGTGCCTCTTTAACCAATAGCCTTTGCGCGGCAGCCTCGGCCGAACTTACCCCAGCGGCCAGTCCGCCTCCCATGAGTCCAGCAAGCATCGACGACAATTCTCCTTCTGAGGCATTCCTCAGGGCGTCTAGCGCTGCAGCTCCCCCCTTGCCTACGGCGCCAGCCAAATTATTGAGAAGATCCTTTGCTCCAGATCCGTGCGAGCTCGATTCGTCAGCGGTAATTCCTTTTGAGGATGCCTTTTGATCGCCACCCGCAAATTTAGGATCGGAGCTGCCACCACCCTCTGTATTTGGCTTATCAGCATCTTTGGCTTTGTCATCTTGAATGGCTCGAAGGGTATTTTGGTTTCCCAGGGGTTCGGCAGCTGCGGCAACACCTTGAGCCAAGGCGTGGGCGTCCACGCCCGTGCTACCCGTGGCAGCCAAGACCGATTCGGGTGTGTTCAATTCTCCGTTCGCTAACTTTTTAGCAAAATCGTCCGAATTCAAACCACGTTCCCCAAGCATTTTTGCCAATTCTGGATTCGCCGATACCGCATTGGCTACCTGCTCGGCCACTGCTTTTTTGCCAGCCGCATTGGCGCCGTCCACCGACTGACCGGTTTGCCCATCAGCCTTTCTCAATAAATTTTCCTGTGCTTTGTTGGCGTCTTGCGCGCCGGCGTCCACACCAGCCTGGGCAAACTCCAATCCCGCATTGGCCATAAGGGCAGCGCCTGTGGCAACCTCTGAAGGAATCAAACTCAACAGCTTTGGAATGGCGATGCTCATAAGGGTAACGCCCGTACCGATGGCCATCCCTTTGCCGGTGCCAGCGGTAGTTGCCGAATCAGCTGCTTTTTGTTCTCGCCCTAAACTCTTATTGGTTTGGGTGGTATCGATAACATTAGCGGGATTTCCTACCACCCCAGCGCTGATTTGATCTGCGCCCGCGTTACCGCTGCCCGTTGTGGGTTGGCCATTTTGTAGGACGGTCTGCCCGCTTAAAGAGTCCACTAGGGGATCTCCAGTGCCCGGCTGAGTCGTTCCAGGTTCAGCCACCGCTCCCGGTCCCAGTAAAAGCAGCAAAACAGCCACGATCGAGAGAACGTTTTTTGATTTTTTCATAGGGTTGCTCATCACGTTGATAATCATGCTGTCCTTAAAAAGTTAAACTCTATGTAGCGCGGTCTCCTAATCGATTTCCCGAAACAGGTTTGTGTTGGCAAACCCCTAATACGTTTCGATTCGTTCCTTGGCAGAGACCTCCGCCTAACCATTCCAAACGACGCTTAAAAACGCCTTCAGGCTGAGAAAATCCGCGGGGGCTTGCTGAGAATGATTGTGAATTAGAATTTGTTGCGAAGTTTTCGCCGCTGGGAATTCCAATCGGAGAGGCAATCGTTGATGCCGGCTTACGTCGGCCTGCGCTGTTGTCATCATCAGCGACCACGTCATTGTAAACGTCCGAGCTGCCACCGCCCTCGGGGGACTGCCAGTCTGCAGCACTAGTTTTGATCATGTTGTAACCGGTTGTTGTGGGAGAGGGGTTACTAGAAGGGCCCGGCGGCGTCTTTTGCGATATTTCGTTCTGAGGTGCACCCGATTCCTTGTTGTTAGCGGCGGAAATTTTTGGAGTCGGACCGTCGTTTGAAGGGCCCAAGTTGGATGGATTTTCGCTTCCTTGATTTCCCTGGGCTATCACGTTGCCGGTCGTGCCTTTCCCCAAATCTCTGACCTTTCGAACAGTTCCTTGTGCGGGAATCCCCGCTTGGCTCACCTCTGGAGTTAGTTCGGCGGCCTTGGTATCAGGAACCTTTTCGGCCGTCTTTTTTGGTTCCTCTTTTGCGGCTTCTGGGAAGACAAAATTATTTTTCTTTTCCGGGGCTGCAGTCTGTTTGCTGCTTGTGTTGTCTGCAGTGCTCGGAGAACCGGTGCTAGCACCTTGGTTTTTCTTTTCGAGAGCTCCCCGGCCCTTATTGGAATCAGTAGACTTATTGCCCGTACTGCCTCCAGTATCGCTGCTGCCGCTGCCAGAACCAGAACTACCGCTGCCACTTCCGCTATCTGAAGGTGAGGCTCCGGCGCCCCCGCCACTCTTTTCTTGTCCCGCGGACGCTAAAGCATTTTTTAAAGCATCGCCCAAACTCTTCTCTTGTTTTTGCGCAAGTTGCCCCTGACTATTGGCGTCGGCGAGCTTTTTTTCGAGCTCCGCATTTACCTTGGCAAGCTGCTCCTCCTGGGCCTTTTTTGCCTTAGCGAGTTCGGCGGCAAGTTGCTTTTCTACGTCGGCAGGATTTACTGCCTTGGATTTGTCCTCTGTGGCAGTGGTTTTCCCACCCTGCTGACCCTGTGGCTTTTTGGGTTTATTAAAACGCTCGTACACGACGTTAGAAGCCACTTTATCGAACTCTTTGCCTGGATTTTCGCCCAAGTTTTCCTTTTCCGACTCAAAAAGGGCGATTATCTTTTTACGTTTCTCATCGTCTTTCGCTTTGTCTGCATCAATCTGGGGAATAGCGGCCACCAACTCTTTAAATTTAGCCAAATCGATGCTCGGTGTGGAAATAAGATCGTTCCAAAATTTGAGAAGACTCTTATCATTTAGGGTTTCAATTTCAGCTCGAATTTTCTCAAGGGAGATCTTTCGCTTCTCATCTAT
>JAYVQZ010000305.1:0-6368 GCA_043776735.1 Deltaproteobacteria bacterium
TTTACTTACTTTAATTTGGTAGCGGGGAGAGGATTTGAACCTCTGACCTTCGGGTTATGAGCCCGACGAGCTACCAGGCTGCTCCACCCCGCGTCAAAATCTGGTCTATTATGTCTATTGGCTAGGGGGAAACAAGTCAACCAACCATACCCTTACCGTGGTGCTGGGCCCTAGATAGGGGTCTTGGGGTGGTTTTTAAGCGGGGCTGCCCCCACTTCTACGCCTACCGGTCCCGATCAGACGCCTTTAACAGTGATGTGAAAGTCGCAAAATCCTTTTTCTCTAATCCATTTTGCGTGTTTGACCAGCTTAGCGATCCTATGTGGAGAGAATGGCCGCTGAGACTTAGTGTGCCCTTAGACTGTTTTAGAAACTCTAGGACAACCTTTGCGTCTTTTTCTGAAGTGATAGGAAACTCATATTCTTGGTGGCGCGCTAGGGTTTAAGCCCGAAGCTCTTAATACCGAGTTCGATCCTGAGACCATTAGACAATTATGCCGCGTCTATGAGGCGTGGTTGGTTGGGACCACCCCTCCCCCAGCAAAAGTTCAAACGCAAATTCGACAAGCGATTGCGATTTCCAGTGGAGAGAAAGTTTCGAGTGCCCCCGTGGTTGCGGACTCTCCCCAGAGTGTCCGATTTTTTTATTGAACCTTCCATCGGAAAGTACGTCTTTAAAGTAATGGATAAGCTGCCTGAAAGCCGAGCCCGCGCGAATGTTGGCGCGATTTCGGAAAATGTCGTAACTCGGGAATTCCGCGAAGCTGGTTTCCGAATTGTCGCTTGTCATCTAGAAGAATCGGAAGTTTATCGAGTCATAATCGAGTCGAACCATAACTTGAATGCGCTCAATACTGATGAGCGGAAAGTGATTGAAGCGGCCGGATAACTTCCTCGCCGCTTGCATGCCACTTTGCTGGAAAGGTCTTTTTTCGCCGACACATCGGGGAAAATTCAAAAGCCTCCGTTTAAAGATTTCGGTCAAGGCACGTCATTCTGGAACTTACCCGGAGATGGCGGCCATCTGCTCGCGTTTCGTTTTCGTCTGGACGGAACCAAAGTTTACATGCACATCGAATACGCTCGTGGGACTGATAGTTACGTTAACGACAACCACATCATGTCAGGGTCTCCCCAGCTGCTGACTTCCAGTTAACTTGCCTCACTGCCACGCCTGTTTCCAAAGCGAACCCATTTAACGCCTTCCTATCGAGGCCCGACCTTCAGGGGAACTCCAGCGGATTACTTGGGGGATGTCCGTGGGAATTTGGTTCCTATTACGCGCGATCCGACAGGACCTTAAGCTTAAGGCAGTGGAGACGTCTCCCCAATCCCCGGGTCAAAGGTTCGACTTATTCTGGCTCTACAACCTGCGCTTCGACGTTTGCTAGGTCCTTCTGTTTTGACCAGGGACAGATTTTTTTTAACAACTCGACAGTACCTTCCCATCCGCCAGGAAGTTCTCCCGGCTTAATTTCGTGAGGTCGGTTGCCAACCATCGGATCCCAAAGGCATCCCTTTGCAAAAGCAGTCGCTCCAATCAAACCGACCAGCTGAATAAGGCCTTGTGAGCCACTGACTTGATAGACTACCGAGCCCAGTTCAATGCGTAGGACCGACTCATTCTTTTTTGGTTCTGGCGGTGCATTTTTTCTTGAATAAAATCCCATGAGCTCTAACGCTCGTTCGCAATTCATTGCGGAGTGGGCGCCATGACTCGATAAGACAAAGACGATTACTACTGGAATGAAATTTTTTGTGTGCACGGAGCCTCCCCCTTTTATCCCGGCCGGCCGGATATTGAAACAAAACGATATTCTATCCTATTTGAGATTAACGTTTCTGGTGGGTAGGGTTTACAGGAGCTATCTTCTCCCGGTCGCTCTTATGGGCGTGTGGGACTCCTTCATTCAACGATTTCTCATTGCGGCGAGCATAGGTGCGAATCGTCACACTTTCTTTTTCCGAAAACAGGGGCGTACGACACACCTGTCCTGGCTTGGCCAAAAAAAGTTCCGTAGGTGACAAGGCTACACTTGTCAGCGGCCCCTCTGAAAAGGAACGCACCTGTGGCTGCTTTACTTTAAATTATTCCCGCGCGGCATTGGGCCACAGATACAAATCGCCTTTATCCGTAATACCCGCCAAAGCTAAATCATCGTGGGTAAATTGCAGACCTGTCAGATTGGAGTTTTCCCTAATGATGTAGCCCCCAAAAATCTTTGTGGGTGGATAATTGGATACGTTGATGTTGTTTCCGTTCTTCTCCAGAATCCAGCGGCCAGAGGGGGCTACTTTCATTTCCGAAATAGAAAAGTTAGCAGACTCGCCGCCCCCATTGCTTCCGGTTTCTGTGCCATCTAATATGTCGAATGAGACTGCGGCGCGAGTTTTATCGGCAAATAAAGCGTGTATCCGCCCCCCTTCAAAGTCGAGGGAACGAATTTTCCCATAATGGAAAGTGTGCTTGTTTACCGTAATTTCTAGATTCTTGTCGCCAGTTTTGGTCTCGAAACAGCAAATCTTTGGCCCACTATCCCCTAACAGTAAGTATTTTCCGTTGGAGGAGTAATTCAAAGTAGTTATCGGGTTTGGAGGATTAAAAAAGACTCGCGCTGACTTTCTAGTTTGCGTCTCAAACTCCTTAATTTTGCCAGCGTTCAAAGCGCTAAAATGTTTTCCGTCTGCGCTTAACGCCACGTGCTGCATGCCGTGAAGATCTTTAGAGGCTACGAGGTCATTACGATCCATGGTGAAAATTTTCTTATCAGTGCGCACGAGAACTCTGTCGGTGCCTGTTATTGGCCGCATATCAACGACATTTCCCTCAACCGGCAATCAAGTAGGGTTGGATAAAGCATCCAAACTGATCGGGGTATGAAGCGTCTCCAACAATCCTTCCACCAGCGCAAGGCGATCTTCATCTTGAATTCGCGAGAAGGTCTACAACTGCATTTTTAATGCCTCCAATGCAGGTCGGGTGATTTCTCTGGCTAACTTATTGGAAAGTTCCAATTGCTCTGTTTGTGGCTTTTGCAAGATCACAGCAAGTTTGTCCCACACATTGCTTTCGGTCATTGTCCTTGGGCTGGCAGCTACACCGCCAGCCAGCACATCGACCTCACTCACTTTCTTTTTCTTACCGGCCATAACGATTTCCTTATCCAGTACCGGGGCCAAAATCTCTTTGGCCGCTGCGGTCTCCCCCAACTCGTTATATGCTCTGGCTACAATGACGCGATAGGTAGAGTTCTCAGGGTTTTGAGCGATGATTTTCTTACCGAGTTCAATAACTTCACGCGGTTCTGAGTGATCGATTGAGATCTGCAGTAAAATATTTGCCGAATCAAAAGCAGCTGGGCTATGCGGATAACGTTTCAAGACATTGCGTAAGGTTTCTTCTTCGCCATCGGGATTTTTACGGTAACCGGCCAATAAGGATTTGGCATCGATGTCTAAAGTCGACTGGACCCTTTTGGCCTGCTCGGCAGGTAAGTTCTTAAGGGCTTCACCTGCTAATTGGTGGGAACTTGCAACACCTCGTACCGGGTCAGAAGTCCAAATCTCCGGTCGCGATAAGCTTAAGGAAATGATCTGATCCACCGTATTCCAATTTTCGTTCTTAATCGCAATAGTGAGCTCATCACGAAGAACACGAGCTTTTTGGTCCGTTTGCACGTTCCACCAAGTTTTTCTTTCCTCGGGCGGGCGTTGCCACTCTCTAGCGATGAGGAAGCTGGGGTGGAGGAAAAAACTAAGAAGACACAACAAAAGAAAAGCTGGATTCACAGGGCTCATACCGAAATATTACCACGCCCCGAGGTTTACGGTTTGAGGTCTGGCAAGGGAACCTTACTCACCGATACTTCCTCGCTGAGCGTTCCGTAGGGTCTTCGTCACTACTTTTCAAGCAAATGCGTTTTTAGGATCTATTGGGCAATAGGCCGTGCCCCAAAAGGTTAAGCCCAAAGTTATTCAAGCGAAATGGCTTCGACAAAAGGCTGAGATCCCTCAACAGGATCGTGGGTATCTCCGGAGTTGGTATAGCCACCAACCCATATTTTTTTGGTTTCAGGTAGGTGAAGTACGGTCTTCACATGAGTGCTACGAGCGCCTTTTAGCATCCAAACCTTCTCAACCATCAGGCTTTTCGGATTAAAAATGGCAACAAATCCCTTAGTGTTTCCCACTGAATTGGTTACCGCTTGATCGTAGCCAAGGGCGCCAAAGAGGAGAAATTTTCCCAATGATTTAATAAAAAGGGGACGCTCCACTGAAATGTTCTGGGTCATTTGAAATAATTTGGTTTCTGATGCCAGGGGATTTAATTGGGTTCGGGTAACGATGAGATAAGAGGTTCGGGTGGACCGATTGAGACTTCGCTTTCCAAACATAAACGCAGTCTGACCAAGCCCGCTATTTGGCTCACTGACCACGCAGTGTGACATGTGGTCAGAATCACTTTCATTCCACTTACCTTGGTAATAGGGCACAAAACCTGTGACCTGTTCCGCAGCCCTGGTCAAAATTTCGTGGTCGCGCGTTGATTTTTCGGCAGCCGTTTTGGACGCAATCAGCGCGTCAACCAGCTTGCCGTCCGTATTGAAACACTGTCTCGGATAAGCGTATTGCTGGCTTAACGGTTTGACGAGTAGTGTGTCCCCTACCCCGTTGCCAAACGTAAACTTGACAGCATTTCCGCTTAATAAGGGATCTACTGAAAAATTTAACGAATCGGCCGACCAGGCAAAAGCATCGAAGGGAATCGCCCGTTTTGTTCGGCTCTGGAATTGTTTTACTGCGTCGTCTCCTGAGTTCATCCAATCTGCCGGCAATTGGGGAGTGCGAGTGCGAAAATTATGAGCCGAGCGATTAAGGTCGACTCCGTTGCCCAGAGCTTGAAAATTTAGGGAAAATTTTTCAGCGCGGTAGGAAAAATTGCCAGAGGGCTCAAGTTCGCCATCCAAGGAGAGAAAGACGTGACCCTTGCCTTGATCAGGGATAAGCCCCGAAATAAAGGCACCGCCCGCAGTAATGTCTTTGCTTGCCAGTTCATTTCGGTTTCCGTCAAAAAAGTGCATCTTGGCCTTGGCTGGTTCCACGACGGTAACCGCCGGGTGATAAGTGACGACTGCATTCGTCACACTCCAAGCAGCCACATGCCCCTCGTTAAGAGCCACTAAGGCGTTTATCTCCCGATTCTCCTTGGTGTGAGTTCCCAGGGCGGTCACCGGAACTTCAATAAATCCGGAGACTTGAATTTGGCCATCGTTGATTTCGCCATTTTGAGAACATGCCGAAATAAGCAACAGTGTGCAGAGCGCCGTCTTTTTCATATTTCCTCAGTCAGAATTAATGCGCCGTTGGGTATATCCGTTTTTGAAAAAGGATTCCAATGGAACCTTAGGGAACCATTTGTCGTTTTAGTATGCATAGGAAGCGGATACCGTCTTCGAATGTACAAGCCCTTGTATTTTAATGAAGAGAGAATCGAAAAACTTCATGAGCTGGTGGATTCCAACCCTTTTGCCACAATGATCTCAGTCGCCAGCGACGAACCCATTATTAGCCACCTCCCCTTCTTGCTAGAACAAAAGGCGGGCAATAACGGACACCTACTTTCTCACATGGCTAAGGCCAACCCTCATTGGAAGCTATTCAGATCGAATCCTACAGTGACCGTAGTTTTTCAGGGGCCCCATGCCTATATTTCTCCCGTTTGGTATCCGCCCGCAGCAACTAACGTTCCCACTTGGAATTACACCGTAGTGCATGTGACCGGAAGAGTGCGCGTGATTGAGAACCCGGATGCTGCTTGGAATATCATGAGCCGATTGGTTAAAGCCAACGAGGCCACGTATGGAGAAGGCTGGGTGCCTGATAAAGCTACGGTTGAATCAAAAATGGCCCAGATCGTCGTCTTTGAGATCGCAATTGAAAAACTCGATGGAAAATTCAAGTTAAGCCAGCAACACGAAGAATCCATCCGATTAGGGACGGCGGGGGCTTTATTAAGAAGTTCAAACCCTACGGTACGTGATACCGGAAAGCTCATGCTCCATGAGACGACACTCGAACCAGCCCACACCTTCGGAAATTTCAAAATAAGCACCGACCGAAATAAAATTCAGATTGATACCGTTCACGCTTTTCTTAAGAGAAGCTACTGGGCGCCTAATCGCAGAAGAGAAAAGGTAGCAAAGAGTATCGAAAATTCGCTTTGCTTCGGAGTCTATGATGGGGCTCAACAGATCGCTTTTGCGCGGGTTGTGACCGACTACTGCACGTTCGCCTATCTTTGTGACGTTTTTGTAGACGAGGCTTATCGTGGCCAGGGAATCTCAAAAGAGATGATGAAATGCATTTTA
>JAYVQZ010000306.1:0-6347 GCA_043776735.1 Deltaproteobacteria bacterium
AAAACTTAGTCCGAAGGCAAAAAACGCCCGGTGCATGTAGTAGAGAGTCATGTCACTGGGGGCGTAGGTGAAATAGACGGAAAACGGTCCCATGAGATCGTTCATGAGATAGAGCGGCGCAAAGAGACTGAGGGTCAGACCAAAGGTGAAGACCACGACCGACCTGCGCCATTCAAAGATCAAAACCTGAGTCAGCACCCCAAACATCAAAAAGAGCGCCGTTTCTGTGTAAGCGATCTGGTCCCGATAATTTCCCAAGTAATAGGCAAAGGAGAGTACCGGCAGCGCCATAAGAAAGGTGACGGCTAAAACTCGAATTCCGCCCACTCGGTTATCTGACCATTGTTCAAAGTCGTCGGAATAAAGGAGGTAGCAGGTGGGGAAGATGAGAAAGAAAAAATCGCCAAAGAGAAAGAGGGCCCCGTTAAATAGTAGGGCAATTCCGGGCGTGGCCACATAAGCCCGTGCTCCAAATCCCATCGAAGCGACGCCTAGGACTCGGCTCATGGGAACAAACAGCCAGGAAAGGGCAAAAGAGATAAGACTTACCGTCATCGCTTGAGCCCAAGGACGATCGGATACCGGCACTTGTGAATATTTTTCCATAGGTAGGCAATTATAGCTCTCCCCACTAGAAAGCTCACTCCCCTCGCGTTAAAGTAGGAATATGTCCTTTCTTACCCCGACTCCCGACTCCCTTTTTTTTGATGGCCGCAAAGATGATCCGCGGCTTGGCTCCTGGGTCAAACCCCGCTCCAAAGGGCTTCCCCCGATGGAGAGTTTTACAAAGAAACGAGAGATTCTCATTATCACCGGCGCCCCGGATGATGAGGGGGTGCATCGCAATCGCGGCCGCAGGGGAGCTCAAAGCGGTCCCAACGGGATTCGCAGCCATCTCTATAAAATGACGCCGCCCATGGATCTTGCCTGGGAAGAGAAAATTGAGCTCTGGGATTTTGGAAATCTAATTCCTGCAGGAGAGATTCACGTCACCCACGATCGTGCCGAAGAGGCTGCCCGGGCGATCTCGGAAGCCGGCGCAACACTCATAGCTCTAGGAGGGGGCCATGACTTTTGTGCCCCCCATGTGAAAGGGTTTCTTGAGGGTCAAAGGGAGCGAAAAAAAAAGAAACCCTCATTTGCTCTTTTAAACGTTGACCCTCACCTGGACATGAGGCCAATGGGGGACAACGGGCCCAACAGCGGAACTCCCTTTCGCCAAATTTTAGAAAATAAATGGGTCTTAGGAAAAAACCTCGTTGCGTTTGGAACTCGCCCCAACCGCAATAGCCGTGAGCACTTTGCTTTCGCCAAAAGCCAAAAGGTGAGGATTCGCACCTGGGAGGAGCTGGCCCTTTCCAAACGTGGCTTTCCTGCAGAGTTTTCCTTGGAACTCATGGCCCTTTCTCGAAAGGCCGATCTTGTTGGCGTTACGTTGGACTTAGACTCCTGTTGCGAAGCCGAAGGCACTAGTGCCGCGCCGGTGCTGGGGTTTTCCACGTGGGATCTCTGTCAGATGGCCTACCTTTGCGGAAAAAATAAAAAGGTCCGTTTCTTCGAATTAGCGGAAGCTGCCCCCTCTTTGGATTTCAATGAACGGATTGCCAGAGTTGGCGCTGAGATCCTCTATTTTTTCTTGCGTGGCCGTGCCGAGGCGCGCGCCTAAACCGTACTCCGTTTCATTTTGCCTCAATTTCTTCGCTTCATTTTTTCTCAGAGTGCAATTGTGATTTTTGGGTTTTGAAGAGCCCTGCCGGGGTGACTCCTTCAGCCTCTAAAAAAACTAACAGGATCTTAAAAAAGCTGAGAAATGGGGAAAAAAGGGGGGAAACACGTTATCAACAGGCTGTGGATAACTTTACTAAGTGACTAATATAAAAAAGATTACTTATTGATTCTCACGGACCCTTTACCTGCAGTACTCCCCGAGTGATTCCAAGTGTCATCTTCAACCAATTCATGAGCTTAGGATTGTGGACCAGAAGGCAAAACGATCGCTGTAAAAGTTCGCTTTGCGTTTTTGCCAGCTGATCCGTCCGGTAGATATAAAGGTCGTTTTGACTTACATGCATCAACTCGACTGGAACCTAGCACTACACCAATTAAAGGAGAGCCTCTCTCCTACCCAATTTCAAAATTGGGTAAAACCGGTGTCATTTCTTGGCCGCAAGGAAGCGGTTATTCTCCTTGGTGTGCCCAGTCGGTTCCACGAAGAGTGGGTTCGTGCGCATTATTCCCGCCAGATTACCGACGCCCTGAAAAAACAGACTGGCGCTGATCTCCAGCTTGAATTTGAAATCCTCATTGAAGCAGAGAATCAAAAAGCTTCTGAGACTGGGCTTCCGGTTCTTACTCCGGTAGTTCCGCCGTCTCCGCCACAGCGCCCCACGTTGCGGATTGTTGAAGGAGGCTCTTCGCCAGCCTCTGAGAGCGCCACCCCTTCGCCCATTGCCGCACCAGAAGAAGATCGCAGCTACCATCTCGAACCAGCGATTCCAAATTTTGCTTCTCCGTTTATGGAGTTGGGTTTCAATCGCATGGCGCTTGAAATCAGCCGACATTTTTCCAAAGTGGGCCGCCCTGCTTTTCCCTGCCTTACCATCTACGGCGGCGTGGGCATGGGAAAGACCCATCTGCTTTCTGAAATTGGCCTAAGCTTCCAAGCGTCTCACCCCACGGCGCGGGTGCGCTATGTGAGCGGCGAGAGCTTCGGGGCCGAATACGTTCGGGCTTTGAAATCCAATACGCTTCCCGATTTCAAATGGCGCTACTCTCAGCTTGATTGCCTGCTCTTTGATGATCTTCATCAGTTTTCTGGCCCAAAGTTCCAAGAGGCCCTGCTTTTTATTTTTAAAGAGATTTCTAACCGCGGTGGCCGAATGGCCTTTGGGACAGCGCAGCCCATCAACCGGATGGGCGATCTGATCGAGCCACTGCGATCGCGTTTGCAATCTGCCATGGTCGCTGAAATTCGACCGCCCAATTACGAAGAACGGGTGGAGCTGCTCTCTGGTGCCTGCGAACAAAACCGTATCGTGGCCGACGGCGTCTTTCTTCGTAGCTTGGCCGCCCATGGACAGCGTGACGTGCGCGAAATCGTCGGCTCTCTTTTGCGCCTGCACCTTCATTCGACCATCTCCCAGCAAACGCTGGCTGAGGCGCTTCAGGTTCACGAGAGAGAAGAGATCGAGCAGCCCAGCCGCGCGCCGATCACTCTCAACGAAATTGTGACGCTAGTGGAACACAACTTTGTGGTTTCTCGGGTGGATTTGAGCTCAAAAACTCGCAAAGAGGGCCCCACCTGGGCCCGGCAAGTGGCTATGTATTTGGCTCGCACCTACACTCTTTTGCCGCTCGAAGAGATTGGTTCCTTCTTTGGCAGAGATCACGCCACGGTGATTCACGCCTTCCAAAAGGTGGCAGACGCCTTGGAATCCCATCCCCAAAAACGCTATCAGGTAGAGTTTCTAAAGAAAAAGTTGCAGGCGAGGGCTCCGCAAAGTAACTCAGAGTCCTGATGTCTTATCCACTTTATCGAAGTCTGTTGGCTCTACACATTATCGCCGTAATTTCTTGGATGGCGGGAATCCTTTATCTATTTCGGCTGTTTGTTTACCATGCCACCGAAAAAGAGGCTGTGGTGCGAGAGCGCTTCGTAATGATGGAAAGCCGTCTCCATCGGATCATAGTTCATCCTGCCATGGGAGTGAGCCTTATCTTGGGTCTGCTCATGCTGGCCATGAACGCTGAGCTTCTAAAAAAACCGTGGATGCACAGTAAGCTGATGTTGGTCGTAGGAATGATGTTCCTCACCATCTTCGCCGGAAAGATCCGTAGAGAACTCGAAGCGGGAAAAGCCCGTTATTCTGATCGCGGGTTTCGCATCCTAAATGAATTACCTACACTACTTATGATCGGCATCGTCTTTCTGGTTATCCTTAGGCCCTGGAATTAATGGAACCTCCGGTTTCTCAACCGCCGCTCTTTTCCAGCACACCTACCAACGCTAACTGGCGCAACGACGTCCCTACGGTCTCTCAACTGACTAGGCGAGTTCGAGGTCACTTGGAATCTGCCTTCACCGAGGTTTGGGTTAAGGGAGAGATCAGCAATTTTAAAAAGCCAGTATCCGGACATGCGTATCTTCTTTTAAAAGATGCTACAGCCCAAATCCGCACCGTTTTGTTTCGTCCCACGATGACTAAGCTTCGCTTTGCTCTCTCCGATGGAATGGAGGTGCTCGTTCATGGGCGCCTTTCCGTCTACGAGGCAAGAGGCGAGTATCAGCTGGTGGGAGATCACGTAGAGCCCCTGGGGCAGGGGGCGCTACAGCTCGCTTTTGAACAGCTCAAAGCTAAATTACTGGCAGAGGGGCTTTTTGATGAGAAGCACAAAAAAGATATCCCTGCCCTTGCCCGCCATATTGGAATCATCACCTCAGCGACCGGGGCTGCCGTCAAAGACGTTCTCAAAGTTCTCAACCGCCGTTTTCCCAATTTAGACGTTTTGATCTTTCCTGCCAGCGTTCAAGGCGAGAAGGCAGCACCAGAGATTTGCACAGCTCTTCGGCAGGCGGAACTTTGGAACACTCAAAATCCCAACCGAGCAATCGAAGTGCTGATTGTGGGGCGGGGCGGAGGTTCTATTGAGGACCTATGGTGCTTCAATGAGGAGACCGTAGCCCGCGCGATATTTGCCTGCCCGATTCCCATTATTTCGGCCGTAGGTCATGAGATCGACGTAACCATCGCAGATTTTGTCGCCGATCTTCGGGCCCCGACCCCTTCTGCCGCTGCAGAAATGGTGATTCCCGACAAAAGCGATCTTATTGCGCTGATAAACAGTTTGAATGAACGGCTGGCCCACGCGCTCCGTAGAAGCATTGACCAGGTGCGTCTTCATGTCACTCACCTCTCTGGTCGTCTTATCGATCCCAGGGAACGGATCCAAAGAGTGCGACAACAGCTAAGGGTCTGCCGCCAGCGGCTCACTCTCGCCATGACCAATTATTTGGCACGCGCCCGGCAACGGGCGGAAAGAAGCTTACACCTTTTAAACGCCCTCTCTCCCCTGGCTGTACTTGGACGAGGCTTCTCTCTCACCCAAAAATCAGGAGGCGTCTTTGTGCGTCATAATAACGAGGTCAAAAAGGGGGAGTGCATTGTCACTCGCCTAGCCACTGGTTGGATTGAGTCTTCGGTAATTTCCACTTCGTCAGAAGAACCGGTAAAATAGATAAACAGTTCATTTCCCCTTGGTTACCCCTGACTCTGGAAATTTAATGTTACCCACAGCGATTCCTGACAATCATTTTGCCTCCCTCTCATCCTTAGAGCAGGGCTATTGGTGGTACTTGGCGCGAGTGGCCTGGGCTAAGCGGCTAGTATCCCCCTGGTACGACGCTCAAAAAAAACGTCCGGAAGTTTACGCCGATCTCGGCTGCGGTACCGGTGGTTTTGCTAGAGCCCTGAATGAAGAATTTCCCTTCCCCAAGGTTTATTTGGTGGATTCTGATCCCAATGCGCTCAAGCGGATTGAGTTCCCCCAAGCGACCATTGTGGAGTCAGATCTTGGGCCTAAACTGACGCTCCCAAAAGCACCTGCGCTTATTAGTTTAATGGATGTGATTGAACACGTAGAAAACGATAAAGCACTGATCGCACGAGCTGCCCAAATGCTCGCTCCCGGCGGAATGCTGCTTCTCACGGTGCCAGCCCATCAAGCGCTCTATTCACCGTGGGATAAAAAATTAGGACATCACCGCCGCTATTCCCGCAGCCAAATTTTAGATACGGTTTCTCAAAGCGGTCTTAGGGTGAAGGAACTTAGATCGATGTGGTCCTTTCTCATCCTCCCCGCCTATCTTCGAAAATTTGGAAGAGAAGAAAACGAAAAACTAGAATTCCCTGTGGTCCCTGATTTTGTGAACTCCACGCTACTTCAACTCTCCCATTTGGAGTTTGGCCTGCCCTCCTGGGCCCGCCTTCCTTTTGGGACTTCATGGATTCTATCGGCGGAAAAAACATGAAAAATAAAAGCCAGCCCCATCTTGAAATCATCCTTCCTGTTTACAATGAACAAGCGGTCCTTTCTTCTCTGGTTCATGAGCTTGATCAGGTGCTTGAGCCTTTGCGAAATGGGCTTAGGATCAATTATCTTTTTGTGAACGACGGCTCCTCGGACCGAACGTCCGCTGTGTTATCGGAACTAGGCGAAAACCGAAATGACATTCGCGTGGTTAACCTACTCCATAACTTTGGCCATTCTGCGGCTCTCCAAGCCGGTCTCGATCATTTTGAGGGCGACCTCTGCCTACTCATGGACGCCGATCTTCAAGACAGCCCCAA
>JAYVQZ010000307.1:0-6333 GCA_043776735.1 Deltaproteobacteria bacterium
CCTTCCTGCGGTTTTTGAATATTACAAAGCTAGAAAAGAGGCTGCAACAGTCCACACTTAACCAATTGTCATCTGCTTCCCAGTCCGTATACTCGCCTCCATGTTAAAGCGAGATCGGATCTTAGTTATCGACGGCAGTGGCTATTTCTTTAGGGCTTACTACGCCATCCGGAATTTAAGTAACTCCAGGGGTTTTCCCACCAACGCCGTCTTTGGGTTTGTGAACATGATTCTTCGAACGTTGGAAACAGAGAAACCCACCCATCTAGTCATTGCTTTCGACACCGGTAAGGCCACTTTTCGCAAAAAACTATACCCAGAATATAAGGCGAACCGGAGCGCGGCTCCCGAGGACTTGGTAAAACAGATCCCCTTTATTTTTGCGTCGGTAGACGCGTTTGGTATCCATCGCCTGGAAAAAGAGGGGTTTGAGGCTGATGATGTCATAGGCACCATTGCCAAAAAGGCGGTGGCAGACGGTTATGATGTTGAAATAATCACAGGAGACAAGGATCTTGCTCAATTGGTGAACGCCAACGTTTCGATTTACGATCCGATGAAAGACAAACGGATCAATATTGACGGAGTAAAAGAAAAATTCGGCGTGCTTCCTAATCAGATTGTCGACCTCTTCGCCCTTATGGGGGACAGTAGCGACAATATTCCTGGCGTCTCGGGCATTGGAGAAAAAACGGCCACCGAGCTAATCCAAAAGTTTGGATCATTGGATGCCATTTATCGGGCTCTGGATGAAATCCCCCAGGCAAAAAGGCGCGATACGTTAGTCAAAGAAAAGGATTTAGCCTACCTAAGTCAGAAACTGGCCACTGTTGATTGCGAGGTTCCTGTTCCCTTAGAATGGGAAAAGTGCCGTTACCAGGGATTTAATCGCCAGATGTTATCGGATCTCTTCCAAGAGATGGAGTTTTTTGCGCTGATCAAACGACTAAGACTAGAACCTGAGACCAATGCCGTTTCACACACCGCACTTGAGAAGAAATATAAGACCGTTACCACCGAAGAGGAGCTGCGTCGGGCAATTACTGAACTGGCAACCAAAGAACTCCTAGCTGTGGATACGGAAACCACCTCACTTCATCCTCACGATGCCACGTTGGTTGGTATTTCGTTATCTGCCGAGGAAGGCGTCGCCTATTACATTCCCTTAAATCACACAGAACCCGGCGCCCCAGAAAAGCGGCTGCCAGGACAGGTGGACCTTCAGGTCGCAAAGGCTATTTTAAAACCATTTCTGGAAGCCAATTCCCCTTCTAAAACAGGACAGAATCTAAAATTTGACTTTCAGATGCTTAAAGCTTGGGGCGTAGACTTGGGGGGCGTGTCCCACGATACTTTGCTTGCCAGTTATCTCCTCGATCCTTCTGGCGCGCACAATCTCGACGCGCTGGCGATGCGCTACTTGGGTCACCAAAACATTACTTTTTCCGATGTCGCAGGGAAGGGAAAATCCCAGGTTACCTTCAACGAAGTGCCTATCGATCGGGCCACCGAATACTCGGCGGAAGATGCTGATATTGCGTTTCGCCTCACAAAAAAGCTGCTGCCACTTTTAGACGAACGTGAAGTTGCCGATCTCTACCGCGATTTAGAAGTCCCCGTTTCCTTGGTGCTAGCATCGATGGAGTATCACGGAATTCTCGTGGACAAAACGAAGTTGGAATTGATGGGGCAAGACCTAATTGTGGAGATGAAACGAATCGAGGGGCAGATCCATAAGGATGCTGGCCGCGAGTTTAATATTCAGTCTCCTAAGCAGCTCGGGGAAATTCTTTTTGATGAGCTAAAATTGCCGGTGGTTAAAAAGACCAAGACGGGTCGTTCTACGGATGAATCGGTTTTGCAGGAACTTTCCCAGCAGCACGACATCTGTAAGCGAATTTTGGAATACCGGGGGTTGGCGAAATTACGTTCCACCTATGTGGAGGGGCTTATTGCTGAGATTCATCCCAAGACAGGTCGGGTTCACACGCATTTCAATCAGACCGTTGCGGCGACTGGTAGGTTGTCGAGCTCGGGGCCAAACCTACAAAATATCCCCATTAAATCGGAAACCCCGTACGACATTCGTTCGGTTTTTATCGCTCCCCAAGGCTACAACCTTTTTTCATTCGACTATTCGCAAATAGAACTAAGGCTGCTGGCGCACATGAGTGGCGATAAAGCGTTGTGTGAGGCTTTTCGTAATAACGAAGACATTCACGAAGCCACCGCGCGCCTGATCTTTGGAGGGAAAGAGGTTTCCCCCGAGCATCGGCGAGTGGCCAAGACGATCAATTTCGGCGTCGTTTATGGGCAAACGGCCTACGGATTGTCTCAATCACTGAAAATTTCTCCTGGTCAGGCCAAAGAATTTATTGAGGCCTATTTTAAGCGTTACGGAAGTGTTCGCGAGTTTTTTGAAAGCGTTTTAGTGCAAGCTCGAGAAAATGGATACGTCACTACAATGATGGGCCGACGTCGGTACCTGCCAGAGTTAAAAGCCGAAAACCGCATGGTCCGTGAGATGGCCGAAAGGGCTGCAATTAATGCGCCGATCCAAGGCACTGCCGCAGACCTCATTAAGAAGGCTATGATTAGCATCGACTCACGGATGAAGAGCGAGGCCTTAAGAAGCGCTATGCTCTTGCAGGTGCATGATGAGCTGGTGTTTGAGGTCCCGCCTTCCGAAGAGGAGATGATGAGGTCTCTTGTCCGTCACGAGATGGAAGGCGCCGTAGTCCTCGACGTCCCCCTCAAGGTGGATCTTGGAGAAGGAAGAAGCTGGGGCGAATGTTGACGTGCGTTACCCTGCATGTATGGCAGGGTGATATACTGTAATTATCCTGTACGTAATCCTCTCCTTCCCCGCTGACCTTTGACAGTTACCTCAATTCCCAGGGGGTCCGTATGAAGATAGAAAAAGTGTTTTCTAAAGGGCTAAAATCGCCCTACGACGACCAGAAGTTTGAACCGCGCCGCTCTGAGATTCGGGAGCCTGATGGACGTGTTGTTTTTGAAAAAGACAACGTTATGGTGCCTGATTCCTGGTCGCAGATGGCAACGGATATCCTTGCTCAAAAATACTTTCGGCGTTCTGGAGTTCCCGAAAAAGGGGGGGAATCGGACTCTCGAGATGTTTTTAATCGCATGGCCGGTTGCTGGAGCTTTTGGGGAAAAAAGTTTGGTTATTTTGACTCGGATGCCAGCGTAAAAAATTTCAACGACGAGATTCGTTATCTCCTTTCTCATCAAATGGCGGCACCCAATAGTCCGCAATGGTTCAATACGGGGCTGCATTCCGCTTATGGAATCACCGGCCCGGCCCAGGGGCACTATTACGTAGATCCGGAAAACGGGGAGTTAAAGCAATCCACCAGCGCTTTTGAACGACCTCAGCCCCACGCCTGTTTTATCCAAAAAGTAGAAGACAACTTAGTGGGGGAAAAGGGAATTATGGATCTTTGGGTCCGCGAAGCCCGACTCTTCAAGTATGGGTCGGGAACCGGATCTAATTTTAGTAACTTGCGCGCGGCGGGAGAGAAGCTGTCCGGGGGAGGGAAATCCTCAGGACTGTTATCGTTTCTTAAAGTCGGCGATAAGGCTGCCGCTAGTGTAAAAAGCGGTGGCACTACCAGGCGCGCCGCCAAAATGGTTTGTCTGGATTTAGACCACCCTGAAATTGAAGACTTCATTTTATGGAAAGTGCGTGAAGAGGAGAAAGTCTCTGCCCTTGTTGCTGGCGCCAAACTTCACCGCACCCACCTTGCTGAAATCTTTAAAGCGTGCGGGGGGAAAGGGGGCGCCTCAATTCAGAAAAACCTCCTATTAAAAGAGACTCTCTTGCGCGCCAAAGCGGCTGGACTTCCTGAAAGCTTTTTAGGACGGGCAATACAACTCGCCTCCCAAGGCAAGACGATCGATAATTTCCCCAATCTGGATACCAGTTGGGAAGGCGAAGCTTATGGAACCGTTAGCGGGCAGAATGCCAATAATACCGTCCGATTAAATAACGAGTTTTTTGCGCGCTTAGAAAAAGATCAGGATTGGGATCTCACCAATCGCAGCGATGGCAAGGTGGCAAAGCGGGTCACGGCCAAATCTCTTTGGGATAAAATTATTTACGCAGCATGGTCCTCGGCTGATCCGGGGCTCCAGTTTCATACGACAATCAACGAATGGCACACGTGCCCGGCAGGTGGAGAAATTCGGGCGAGCAATCCTTGCTCCGAATATATGTTCTTAGACGATACCGCCTGTAACTTGGCTTCTATTAATCTTTTGAAATTTTACGATCCAAAGACAAAAGAGTTTGATATTGCAAAATTCCGTCACGCCTGTCGCCTTTGGACCATGGTGCTTGAAATCAGCGTTCTGATGGCCCAATTTCCGAGCCAAGAGATCGCCCGCAATAGTTACCAATACCGTACTCTAGGGTTAGGTTACGCAAACCTCGGGGCGCTCCTGATGTCTTTGGGAATCCCTTACGGAAGTCCTAGGTCGCAGGCTATGACTGGCGCGCTAACAGCGATCCTCACTGCGGAGTCGTATTCGACATCGGCGCTGATGGCTAAAGAACTCGGACCTTTTGAAAAATGGAAAGAGAATCGTTCTGCCATGTTGCGTGTGATGCGCAATCACCGTCGCGCGGCATGGGGACTTTCTGATTATGAGGGGCTTTCCATTAACCCTCAGGGCATCGATCCGATGGAATGCCCGGCCGCCCTGCTTGAAGCCGCACGCCAAGGTTGGGACGAGGCATTGAAACTGGGAGAGAAACATGGCTACCGAAATGCTCAGGTGAGTGTCGTTGCCCCCACGGGAACCATCGGCCTGGTAATGGATTGCGACACCACCGGTATTGAACCTGACTTTGCCTTAGTGAAATTTAAAAAACTTTCCGGGGGAGGTTATTTTCGAATTATTAATGGTTCCGTCCCCCGTGCCCTTTCTGCTCTGGGCTATTTAGAAAAGGAATCCAAGGCAATCGTAAATTATTGCTCAGGCCAGGGTACCTTGAGAGGGGCTCCTCACCTGACGCCCGAGGCCTTAAAAGCGAAAGGGTTTGATGAGGCGGGTTTGGCCAGGGTGGAGGCAAAGCTGACCCAGTCATTCAACATTGACTACGCTTTTGCCCCTCATAGTCTGGCCTCACTTGGATTCACTCCAGAACAAATTGAGCAGGCTAATGAGTATGTTTTTGGAACCTTGACAGTCGAAGGGGCTCCCTTTCTTAAAAAGGAACACCTTCCGGTTTTTGACTGCGCCAATCGTTGTGGCCCCAAAAGCACACGTTCTTTAGCTGCTGATCAGCAGCTGGACATGATGGCTGCAGCTCAACCCTTTTTAAGCGGTGCCATTAGTAAGACCATCAATCTTCCCCATGAAGCCACCCTCGATGACGTTTCTCATGCCTACCATCGGGCATGGAAAATGTGCCTTAAGGCCGTGGCGATCTATCGGGATGGTTCTAAATTAAGCCAGCCGCTGTCGTTTGATTTGGTCTCGTCGCGCCAAGAGACCGTTTCTGCAGATAAGACAGCGGGGAAAATGGAGCCACCGACAATGCCAAGACCGATTCGTCGGGAACTACCCCACCGGCGATTTGGCTACACCGTCAAGGCAACTATTGGCGGTCAAAGAATCTACCTTCGTACGGGAGAATATGAGGATGGACGAATCGGAGAGATTTTTATCGATATCTATAAAGAAGGAGCGGCCTATAGAAGTATCATGAACGCGTTGGCTATCTCCGTTTCGCTGGGGTTGCAGTACGGTGTTCCGCTAGAAGAGTACGTGAATAAGTTCCTTCATTTCCGGTTCGAACCAAATGGTTTTGTCGCCGATCACGATCACATCCGGTTTTGTTCCTCCATTGTGGATTTTATTTTCCGTGACCTGGCCTTGAATTATTTGGGTCGCACTGACGTCGTGCAAATCCCCCCGAAGGCGTCTCTTAAACGCAGGACCGGTGAATTAGAGGCTGACCCCTCTCAAACGGTTACTATTTCAGCACCAAGTGACATGGGGCTTTCCCAAAAGGAATGGGAGAATGATCTCGCCATGGATCTTAAAGTGGCTAAAGCAAGCGGCTACGAAGGAAATGCCTGCACGGACTGTGGGCAATTTACGCTGGTACGAGCTGGTACCTGCTTACGCTGCCTGAGTTGTGGTTCTACTTCGGGCTGTTCCTAAGCTGCGTTTTTGAGAGAAGTGGAAAGGCCAGACTTGGAATGCAACGGACAGCTATTCCTGAACTTTAGGCAATGACTCTCGCTGATGCCTTGCTTTGGGCCCGTCTTTTTTGAAGATGAATAGGTAGTTAAATCCGCGAAG
>JAYVQZ010000308.1:0-23944 GCA_043776735.1 Deltaproteobacteria bacterium
TCGTTTAAGGAATGCCTTTTGGAAGGCCACAGAGCCGCCGGCCGAAGAGGAACGCGAGGACCCGCAAATCCTTAATCTGTGGCACAACCGTCTGCTCACCAAAGCGGGGGCGCTGCTTGAATCTCTAGAGATTGAAATGGATTACCAAAGAAAAGACCGAGAAAAAGGAAGAGAAAATGCTTTTTCAAAATACGTCCTACGTTACCCCAATAACCTACGTGGGAATAAAATAAGTAAGGGACTTAAGCTTAAATATCAAGCTTAAGTCCCTTGTAAATTTTACCTACGAAACTCTACGCGGCCTGTACGGTCGTCGACGTAGTTGTCGTGGTGCCTACCGTTCGTGCCTCAGGCACGCGGGTTAAGGCGAAGAGCTGAATGTTCAACTGATAAACCGCGTCGCCCACATTATGGGTCTGACCAGTTCCGACTTGAACCATCCATTCATGAATCTTGGCCCGAAGCTCGGCCATCTTATTTTGAGGCAAGCTCAAAGTGATGGACTCGAAGTCTTGAGTCTCAGGACCCTGAGTATAGAGCGACTGAGCCGCCAGCTCTGCCATCTGCTCGTAGTAGATCTTCTGCGCCAAAACCGCGCTAGTCGTATCAACTTCAGAGGTCTCATTCGCTATCAGAGTGCCCGCAGGGCCATCCGTAATGAATTTGAGCGTCTTAAGAAGCTCAATGGACTTCTTCGCTTCGTCTTCGGAAATTGTAGGAACCAGACTCTGGCCGATGGCAATGGGGTCATTTTTTAAGGGACCTTTGCGGGCCACTTCACGAATCGCGGCATGGTACCAGTCGTGATAGTAGTCGTAGAGTTCTGGAATCAAAGTCTTCACTTTGAAAAGCTCTCGAAGGTACAAGAGCTTGGCTTCGTAAACCCGTTTCTTATGGACATTTTCGCACTGGTTGTATTCCACCATGTAGCGGAAGTATTCCGTCTCGTGATTATCGAGGCGAAGTCCCTTGGCGAACTTAAAAACAGCCTCAGCCGAAAGGTTACGTTTTCCGTCCATAACCAACTTCAAGTAGTTCGGCGAACCGAAACCAGCTTGTTTGGAAAAGTGGCGGAAGGAAAATACCGGATCGGCCTCTTTTAGTTGGCGATAACGGTCCTTCAAGAAATCCCGATAGTCTGAAAAATTATAAATATTCGATGGAATATTCACTGCTAACCCCCTCGCAAAATGCGTTTCCCCATTTGATTCGATTCATTTGATACAAGTAGAGAGATTGCAAGCAGAGGGCCACTTGCTGTGTTCAGCTCTAAAAGGACTATTTCCTGTATTCCAGAGTAGTTAGGGTAGTCTTCAAAAACGTTCACATTCTGGTCAGTCGTCGAGCCCTATTTGACAGTGGTCCATTTGGATTGTTAACGCCTTGAAATCATTCCACTCGCCCTGTATCAACTCTTGACACTGGTGACTCATGAGCCCCATGCCCTTCGAAGAGGTCCTAAAAACTTTTGGAACCGAGCGTAGAATGAACTACACGCTCGGCCGTTTAGCCGAGGCCCTTTTGGCCGTAGGTAGCCCCCAATTGAGCCTAAAAGCCTTTCTGGTCGGCGGTACTAACGGCAAGGGTAGCGTAGCCCTCTTGATCTCACAGGGGCTTAGCGAAGCTGGCCATTTGGTAGCCACTTACCTTTCCCCCCACCTGCAGCACCCTCACGAAAGGTTCTTGGACAACCTTATTCCTGCCCAAGAGGCTGAGCTAGCAGGCCTGGCCGGAGAGCTGCTAGTCACCGGAAAGAGGTTTGACCTAAGCTACTTTGAGTTTCTGACCCTGCTCTTCTTTGTCTGGGCCAAACGTCGAGCCTTTGAGTTCTGCGTCCTTGAGGTAGGCCTAGGCGGAAGGCTGGATGCTACGAACCTTGTGAATCCCCTGGCCTCGATCATCACCACTATCTCTCTGGACCACCAAGAGTACCTAGGCCATGAGTTAAGTGCCATTCTTAAAGAAAAGCTAGGAATCGTACGCAAAGAATCATTGCTGTTCACAGGAATTTCTCAGACCGAACTTAAACAGCAAGTTATCGCGGAGTCGGATGCGCTCGACACTATTTACTATTTTTCTTCAGAGATGAAGACCGAACTCAAGCATCGAGATTGGAAGGGACAGGCATTTACCATCAACGGCTATCCCTTTTCGATGAGTAACCCCACTGATGGCGCCATTGAAAACACCGCCCTGGCCTATCTTTTTTTCCGTATCGTTTTTCCAGTAATTCCGTTGGCAACACTCCAACGTGCCTTTGCGAAATCCAGAAATCCAGGGCGCTTTGAAGTAATGCAAGAAAAGCCCAGAGTGATTCTTTCCGGAGATCACAACGCTGCAGGCATCGAGGATTTAGCGACAACGCTAAGCACTCTTTCTAAAGTTCGGCTGAAAATCATCTGTGGCTTTTCCGGAGACAAACCCTACCGCCAGCTTGTGGAGCGACTAGGCCAATTGTCGAGCAACGTTCAAGTCGTTCCTGTAAAAAACGCTCGAATGGAAGCGGACGAAGGCTATCGTTCACTTACCGGTTATCAGGAAAACGCTGTCGAAGCAGTGAAAGCTGCCATTGCAGCCGCGGCCCCCACCGATACCATCCTAGTTACCGGAAGCCTTTATCTGGTAGGAGAAATTCGGTCGCTCTGGCCGAATGCGGAACTCTTCAATTAACAAAGTATTTACAAACAACCGGGGGCTTGCCCGGCAATTTCGATCAGCCGGCATTTGCTTCTGAAGACGACAAAGTTGGAATCGCTGTCAGAGCCCACATAGAAGACTGCCCCGGGCGTCAAATTATGACTCTCACCAGGGGCATTTAAATGGTCTATCCATAACCACTTAGCGGTGCCCATACCCGACACGACCGCATTCCACACGGACATCCCATCATTTGGCGAGAAGTATTCAGGGCTGTACCAAGTCGGCAGTAACGAAAGAAGATTCGTTAAAGCTACATCGGAAATAATTGTCGAGTTTCCAAAATGACCTGGTCCCAAAGTTGCCACGGTATTGTCCAACGAAGAGGCGAAGCTGGCTGCGCCAACCGTGGCGTTAAATAAGATCCCCCGTTGAAAACCAACATTCCAGGCGACCATATACAGATAATCCGTTGAGTTAAAACCGATGTTGCTCACCGACTCGGCGGACGCCCATTGGATATCCGGAGACTCCAAAAGTTTAATCAGACCCAATCCCGAAGAGTTCGCGACGTACAAACCGTAGTAGTTGTCGCTTGTAACATGGGCCGAGAAAGTACAATTAACGCTTCCGGCGGGGGAACAGGACAAAGCCCGTGGACAAAGGCCCGTACGATCTACGGTAGTACCGGAACTATAAGTAGCAGGGATGGTAAGCGTTGCCCCAGCCTTTATATCCGTGGACGAGAAACTTCCTACCGTATAAACGGCAGGCGATTGCGAAAATACCTGTGTTAGTGTTTTCCCCCTACAACTGACACCGCTGGTATAAAAACCAAAAACCTCACCAGAATAGGTTCCAGAAGCAAGGCTTAACGCCACCCCACTTTTTGCCGTTTCAAAATCAACAATAGGGGAAAGTGTTCCCTCAATGCCTAAACACTGATGCGATCGTAAAGAGGTCATTGAATCAGAGACCTCATCCAACCCCGCTTTCCTAAATACGAAGACAAAACAGTTCAAATCACTAAGCGCAGGAGCTCGAGAACTCAAAACCCCGGCTACCGTCTCTTCAGAAAGCGACATTCGAATGTTGAGCTCGTTGGGAAAGGTTTTTAGCGAACAGGTCGTAAGCAACGGGATTAAGGCGAGTATGACCAGCCGCAAGTGAGACATTTGCCAAATCATAACGGGGAACTGGTTTATGTGAAATTTAAACTTTCAGGTGCCGCCAATTTAAACGACCGCAAACCAAAGCGCCCCACACAGCAGCGCGTTGTATAAAGGGAACTAGCTACACCGAGCGCGGAGGGAGAACGCCAAAGGTTTTTGCTGCTAGCTCCCCTTGTTCACGCAAAGAGGAGAGCAGATCGCTTACTAATTTTTTACTCACCGGATCGCACCAAGTCGGCCAAACGTCATTTAAAGGCAATAGCACAAAATCTCGATCGCGAAATCGAGAATGAGGAACGATCACCTCATTGTCATTGGTTATCTGATCTCCGTACGCGATGAGATCGATATCTATGGTACGAGGTCCGTTAGAGATCCTTCGTTCCCTGCCGTTAGTGTTTTCGTAATCTCGGAAGAAATTTAGCAAGGCATGGGGATTCCAGTCACTTAGGCCCACCACTACCATATTGAGAAACTTGGGCTGATTCTCATAACCCCACGGGGGGCTTTCGTAAATTTTAGAACACTTAGAAGAAAGTAAAACATCCTCCGTCAAGATCTCCACGGCCTGGGCCAAATGCCGCTGCCGATCTCCTAAGTTACTTCCTAATGCAATGGCAACAGGAGTAGTGACTTTCATGATGTCTCTTTTCCAAAATAAATGGCTGAGGAATGGGGTTTCTCCCTAACCTCAACCGAATGCAGTGGGAAAAACGGGGCGAGTTTGGCCCATATCCACTTCGATAGGTTCTCTGCCGTGGGAAACTCAAAAAGGGCATCTAGGTTTCGGCCTTCGAGTTCTGCAGTGACCAACCGTAAAAAGAGCCGCTTCACCGCGCGAAAATCCACAACGAAGCCTTCTTCGTTGGTGTCGCCTTCAAAGCTCACCCGAACCACGTAGTTATGCTCGTGGGTAGGTTCAAAGAGCATCCCTTTGTGAGAATGGCGGGCAGTGAAACCAATCTCGCGACTAAGAATCACTGATGGCCTCCCAAGTTTTTAATGCCCGCGCCAAGGCCCCCACATCATGAACGCGAAAGACTTCCGCCCCTTGAGTATACGCCCAGAGGTTTGAGGCCAAGGTGCCCGCCAGCCGGTCTTCCATGTTGAGGTCCGGGTTATCCAGTAACCTCGCCAAAAAAGACTTTCGCGAGGTGCCGACCACCAACTTCTCTCCCACGCCAATAAACTCCCGAAGAGATTTCATCAGCGTTAAATTGTGTTCCAGATTTTTACCAAAGCCGATTCCTGGATCGACCCAAATCAAATGGGAAGGGACTCCGGCACGCACAAAGGTTGCAATCCGTTCCTGCAAAAAGGCCTTCACTTCCTTTACCACCCCAGTCGGGTAGTTAGGATTGGACTGCATGTTCTGTGAACTTCCCTGCCGGTGCATGAGAATCACCGTAGCTTTAGCCGCAGCAGCAACGCCCACCATGGCAGGATCTTCGCCTGCACTCACGTCGTTGAGAATTGTCGCTCCGATGGCCAGGGCTTGACGGGCAACCGACGATTTTTGGGTGTCTATCGAGATAAGAATAGGAAAACGGGCCCGAATGGCTTCAATCACCGGCAGCACGCGGCAGCACTCTTCCTCACCGCTAACCGACTTAGCCCCCGGTCGAGTGGATTCACCACCGACGTCTAAAATATGGGCCCCCTCATTGACCATGGCCTCAGTTTGAAAAAGGGCGGTATCGAGAGTGGTAAACCGACCCCCATCCGAGAAGGAATCGGGGGTGACGTTTAAAACACCCATAATTTGGGAGGTCCGCTTCACGCAGGCATCCTAATCATAGCGGGTAACGAGAGTCATCTGGATTGCAGGTTGGCTGAGCGGGTTTGCGGTCCGGCCTATTGGGGTAGGGCCGATAGGATGAGGAGATTTCGAATGATTTGGGGGTCTTTGTCATAGGTAAGAAAATCACCCGCTAGCCGGTAAGGCGGTTTAGGACATAATTCGCCCCGTGCCAGACACCCTCGCCTTTTGAAGAAAAATTTCTCACCAAGGTTTTCATTTCTTGAGCTGACAGCGCTATCAGTTCCCCGTCCCGGGGATCGGCGAGTCCGACCATACGCTGGGCAACAGCGCCGCCATCACGAGAGGCCACTTTCCCGGCGCGCCAGTTCTTTACAAACTCCGTGATTTTTTCAGGGTTGCAGACGATAGGCCACCACAGGGACCCGTCCGGTTTGGTAACAGGGGGAATAGAGTCATCCGGTCCTTCATAGGAGACCTCTTTCCCGTCCTTTACGAAATGCCGGAACAGCTCAAATCCCAGGGGGAGGTAGAGCTTTTTTGAAGCCTTATCGGCGTAGGCATGAATGGTCGTGCCGTAAAAATTCACTTCATCATCGAGGCTGTGTTGGGCCATGCGTAGCGTATGAAGCCACAACTCGCCCCAAACTAAATTTCGCTCGTTTAGGGGTAGGGCTTCATCCACAAAAAGGGCCCCCATCTCAATATTCATTCCACCGGGGATTCCATTTGGGCGTTCCTGGGCAACGACGCTAGGTTTATCCAGCACAATCTTTAGCGCATCTTCTTCGGGAATCCCGCGCGGTGGAAGAGCAATCCCCTCCTTGCTAAAAGCGTTCCCTTCCGTTCGAAACTCATTTACTGGCCGGTAATATCGTTCCACTAGTGGCCCGTCCGCCACCGTTCTGCGAGATTTATCAACGGAAGTAGACAGCCATGAAAAGGGGATGGCGGTACATAACTTGCCCCGCCCATCGCCAGTACCAACAACGAGATGAAGCGACTTGCGGCTTTCACGTGCCCCCAATATTAACACATAGGAAAACTTCACCCCCGCCAGGCTGCGACCGGCCGATTGGTCAGCACGGGCCAAAGGGGGAACGTTGCGGTAAACTATCGTTGATGAGACTTCGATTTCGAACGCCGTGCTATCTTGGGCTGCTTTTTCTAATGGCCAACCTATTAGCCGTTGATGCCCCTGCAATCTGCCCTGAGCTTCTGGCCCGGCTCGGTCAAAAAGATGTCTTTTCAAAACAGCCCACGTTGCGCGCCGCTGCCGAAGCCGTTATTTATGGGCGTCTTAAAAAAGGGAACCCGCCCGTGCCCAATCTCGCAGGATATCCCACCGACAGCAGCACCCACATAGAAAAATTTCAAGGCCGCATTCCTGAAACGGTAAGTTATGGTTCAGAACAATCTCCGGTGCCGATCTTAGCGTTAGGACTAACGGCAAAGCTCATGGTGATCACCACCACCGACGGACAAACCTACGTCCGCGACCGCAATGATAATTTTCGAGAAGAGTTTGGAGCCCGGTTTGATTCGGCTCAACGCCCCTCTGGCGAATTAGCCGATGTTCAGTGGGTATTACTGCCGACCGGCGACAAATACTTTCGCCCCATGGATGGGGACGTTGGCTCCGCCAAATCGGGAAGAACCATGGCCGCGTCAACGGTGGCAGAGGAGCTGAAGATGAACACGATCCCGCGTGCGGCTTGGGGTCGGGTGAATGGCCGATTGGGATCCATTAGCGATGAGGCTCCGGGAAAGCCTCCGCGAAAAAACCTAAAGAAACTATTGGCCGAGGGAACGATCGATAGAAAATCTGCCTATAACTGCATAAGCGTTGAATTCCTGGTCGGGAATTTGGATGGCACCAAACAAAACCTGCGCTTGGATAGTGACGGAACGTTGAGGGTGATCGATCATGATTTTGCCTTTGCGCAAGGCTTAGCGCCAGTAAAGAACTCTGACATGATGGCTGACCCCGACGAACTCCTGGTTGGTCCAGAGCTTCCCGATTTTTACACAAGGGAGTTTATTGCAAATCTGCGCCGGTGGACAGCACGAAAAATTGAACAGAAGCTAAAAAATCTCATCACAAAAGTGGAGGTCGATGGAGTGATCTTTCGTAGAGAAATAATTTTAACGGATGTGAAGCTCCGCCCCCAAGCTATTTTTCCCTAGACGACGCCTGCCTTATTTCCCCTTACGCTGAAGTTTCATCACTTTTAACTGTCCTTGTCTGGCGTAATCGATCGACTCGGCCAAAATTCGGGCAGCCTCTTGAGGGGCATGAAATCCCGTAGAGTTCTCCGACTCCAAGAAATCGAGATAGCACTGGCTACGGCGGTGATCTTCTTGAGCCTCAGAAAGCAAAGCATCACTATAGCCCTCTCGCTTGGCGTTACTGAGATCTTCTACGAGCGCCACCACCGCGTCCATGGCCCGGCTCCTCAATTGAAACTTTGTCTCCTGAATTTTTTCAACGCGCGCTTTAAGTTCTTCTTCTGGCCAACGATGGCAGGTTTGGCAGGCGTGGGTAATGTTGAGCAGAGGACTTCAGATCCGGCTAATTAACTTTTATATTACGCTTAAGTCTAAATTTAATTAAAAAAGGGCCTGAGATTACTCCCAGACCCCTTCACTAAAACTTTCGATTTAATGGACTCGTAAAAACTTTTAATTATCTTTCTTCCGGGTGATTTCCCGCTTAATAAGCTCTAACGCCTTTTCCCTTAACCCCGTCTCTTTGATCGCCCGTAAAAAACCTCGGACCTCGGGATCGATCTGAGCCAAACGACCTAGCGTCATCTTTTTCGTGGCAGAGGACACAACAGTTAGCTTCGCTGCGGATTCCTGATTTAACATCCGGTATTACCCCCATTAAGTTTTTTGGAAAAGGTGACGAGTGACGCGGAGTATAATGAATGACTGGTTAATATACAACTAAAATCATAATTTAACTCTAATACTAGTACTTTAGCCTTATTCCTCACCGGTTTTTAAACGACTAAATAATAGACTTTAATGGGCGAATTGTTGACGTACTCGCGGCCCCTCCGTACCCTTTCGCCTGCTTAAAGAATTGAGGACATCCCCATGAAGCTCCACCCCATTTTCGAACGTCGCCGGATCTTTGCTCCGGGCCCCACTCCAGTGCCCGAAGAGGTCCTAGGAGAGTTGGCGAGATCACCACTGCATCACCGCACCAAAGAATTTATAGCGATTCTTGCTCGAGTGAAAGAGAACCTTTCCTTTTTGTTTCAGACTACACAGCCCAGCTACCTGCTGGCCGCTTCCGGCACAGGCGCCATGGAAGCCACGATGGTCAACCTATTCTCTCCGGGAGATGAGGTCATCTACGTCAACGGCGGAAAATTTGGCGAACGGTGGGGCAAGATGGCCAACCGCTTTGGAATCACCCCACACGAATTGAAAGTGGAATGGGGTCACTCTGTTGATCCTAGCGATATTGAGAAAGCGCTAAAAACTCACCCTAAAAGCCGAGCAGTACTTTTTCAAGCGTCGGAGACTTCTACCGGCACGTACCACCCTGTAGAGGCAATCGCCAAAGTTGTGAAAGCCAAAAGCGATGCCTTGGTTATCGTCGATGCGATCACCGCCCTTGGCGTTTCGGATCTTCCCATGGACAAGTGGGGATTAGATGCTGTCATCAGCGGTTCGCAAAAAGCGCTCATGTTGCCTCCCGGGCTTGCCTTTCTTTCTTTGTCGGCTCGCGCCAACGAAGCCAGGAAATCAAACGGCTGTCCCCGATTTTATTTTAACTTGGAGGCCGAGGATAAAGCGGCTGTCGGCGGTGAGACCGCATGGACGCCCGCAGTGGGACTCATTCAGGGCCTCGACATAGTGCTCGCCAAAATGAAAGATGTGGGACTAGCCCCTGTGTTCGCTCACCACGCACGCCTTGCTGAGGCTACCCGCCGCGGAATGAAGGCGATGAACCTAGAGCTCTTTTGCAAAGACAGCCCATCCGATGCGCTGACAGCGGTCATCGTTCCTCCTTCAATCCCGGAAGGCAAAAAAATCATCTCCGTATTGCGAGATCGTTTCGGTATTACGATGGCTGGGGGACAGGATGCGTGGAAAGGCAAAATGTTCCGAGTCGCCCATCTCGGTTACTTCGATGAATTAGATATGGTCAGCGTGCTTTCCGCAGTGGAACTCACTCTAAAGCAACTTGGTCACAACTTGGAGTTGGGCCGTGGGGTTGGAGCGGCCATGACCTACTTTATGGAAACGGCTAAGGAGCCCAAATGAGCGTTTGCAAAGTACTAGTTGCTGATGGCTTGGCGTCCGAGGGAATTGCCCGCTTAAAGGACATTCCCAACCTCGAGCTCCTGGAACACAAAGACATACCGCGCGACACTTTAAAACAGGCGTTGGCCGACGTGGATATACTCATCGTACGGTCGCGCACTCAAGTAGATAAAGATCTTCTAGCCAGCGCTAGTAAATTGAAACTCGCCATCCGCGCCGGCATTGGCCTTGATAATATCGACGTAGCAGCTGCTACGGATCGCGGCGTGGTGGTGATGAATGCGCCCACCGGAAATATCGTAACCACAGCGGAGCACACCATTGCGATGCTTTTTGCGATTTCTCGTCGCATTCCTGAGGCTGATGCCATGCTTCGGCAAGGAAAGTGGGAGAAGAAAAAGTTTCAAGGCAGTGAGCTTCGCGGAAAGACAGTGGGCGTTTTGGGCTTGGGAAACATCGGCAAAGCCGTTGCTGAGCGTGCGCTTGGTTTGAAGATGAAGGTCTTGGGTTTTGACCCATACCTCAGCGCCGAAGCGGCAGCCAAATATGACGTCGAGCTTCTCCCTCTCGATCAGGTCTTGGCCAAATCCGATTACGTAACCGTTCACGTTCCCCTCATTCCAGCCACCAAAGGGCTACTCAATCGCGAGTCGATCAAGAAGATGAAAAAGGGTGCCTACCTGATCAACGTGGCGCGCGGAGGAATTGTAGACGAAGCAGCGCTCATTGAGGCGTTAGAGTCTGGTCACTTAACCGGTGCAGCGCTCGACGTTTTTGAAGTGGAACCTCTTCCGCCAGACTCTCCACTGCTTGCTCGTCGTGACATCGTTATGACTCCTCACTTAGGAGCCAGCACTGATGAAGCGCAGGTGCAAGTTGGTCTGGAAGTAGCCGAACAGGTTGCGGCCTACCTTCGCGATGGGGTTTACAAAAATGCCGTAAACGTTCCGAATATCTCGGTTGAGCAGCTCAGCGTGATGAAGCCATGGATTGATCTCTGTGAAAAGCTGGGCGCCCTTGCTGGTCAGTTAGCGCCCGATCAGAGCCTTAAAAAGGTCCGCATCCGGTACGAAGGACATCCTCAGGCCTACGATCGCAAAGAGGTGCTTACTCTTTCCGTGATGAAAGGGCTTTTTACTGCTTTGATGTCGACCCCGGTGAATCTAGTGAGCGCTCGTAAGTTTGCTAAAGATCGCGGGATTAAGATTGAAGAATCCACTCAGCAAGAGTGCGCGGATTTTGCCGGTCTCATTGAGGTCACCCTTGAAGGGGAAAACACCCTCACCTGCTGTGGAACTCTCTTTGGTAAACAAGAGCCGCGCGTGGTTCGCATCGACCAATTCCGGATTGATGCTGTTCCTGCAGGCCATCTGCTTTTTACGAAAAACGTGGATCAACCTGGCGTCATTGGCGCTATGGGAAATCTGTTGTCCACTCATGGGGTCAACATCGCACAGATGCATTTGGGGCGGGACAAAGCCAAGGGTGAAGCGATAGCCCTTATTAACATCGACTCCGAACCCCCTGTGAAGGCGATAGAAAGCTTACGCCAAACCAAGGGAATGCTCGTAGTTCGTTCCATCAGATTATAAAGGAGCCAAAGTGCCACAAGGTGTAGTGATTATCGGTGCCCAATGGGGTGATGAAGGTAAAGGGAAGATCGTAGATTACTACGCCGCAGAAGCTGACATTGTCGGTCGCTTCCAAGGCGGAAACAATGCGGGTCATACCTTGGTGGTGGAAGGCAAACAAACGATCCTTCACCTTATTCCCTCCGGAGTGCTTCATCCGCACACCACCTGCATGATTGGATCAGGAGTCGTCACCGACCCTGAGATCTTTCTTGAAGAGGTGGAGCTGCTGCAAAAGGCGGGGGTACCGAATTTAGAAAAACGCATACGTCTTAGTGATCGTTCTCACCTTATTTTTGACTACCACCGCAGTTTAGATGCTGCCCGTGAAGGCGGCGCCGACAAAAAAGGAAGAATAGGAACGACAAAGCGTGGCATCGGTCCGGCCTATGAAGATCGCGCCGCCCGTCGTGGTATCCGGGTGTCAGATCTCTTCAATGAGGCCCTCCTTATGGATCGCCTTCGGCACAACTACGAAGAGAAAAACTTTCTTTTAAAACAATATTACGGCGTAGAAACCGTTCCCATCGAAACATTCATCGCTAAGTACCGTTCTCTTGCCGAACGCATTAAGCCTTTCGTAGATGACGTTGCCGACAGGCTGTATTGGGATATTCAAAACGGAAAGAAAATCCTCTTTGAAGGCGCCCAAGGGATCATGCTGGACGTTGATTACGGCACTTACCCCTACGTCACTTCGTCGCACACTTTGCCCTCACAGGCTGCCTTGGGACTTGGGTGTCGTCCGCCAAAGGACACCTTATTTTTGGGAGTCATGAAAGCCTACTCTACCCGCGTAGGAGAAGGCCCATTTCCTACCGAATTGAACGATGCGACCGGCGAAATGC
This sequence comes from Deltaproteobacteria bacterium, assembly GCA_043776735.1. GTDB lineage: Bacteria > Bdellovibrionota > FAC87 > UBA2466 > UBA2466 > JBGSST01. The sequence goes on from JAYVQZ010000308.1 coordinate 12,329, forward strand.
TTCGTGCAGTGGGTCGAGAATTTGGAGCGACAACAGGACGTCCTCGGCGCTGTGGCTGGTTGGATCTCGTTGCCGTCCGTTATGCCCTGCGCATTTCCGGGATCAAAAATGTGGCTGTGACCAAAGCGGACGTTCTTTCGGGAATGCCTGAGCTTAAGGTTTGTACCCATTATGAATTGGATGGGAAAAAGCTAGAGACGTTGACCGCTGACACTCAGGCATTGGAGAGGGCCAAGCCCATCTACACAACGCTCCCGGGATGGTCGGAAAATTTGACGGGTATTCGCTCCACGCGCGATCTACCGGCCAATTGCATGGCCTATTTGAATTTCATTGAAGAGCAGACGGGTGCCAAGGTGAATTTGATTTCCACAGGCGCCGGTCGCGAAAGCGTCATTGAAATCCAGCGTGCCTTTTAAATAGCGTTCATCCCGTTACAGGAGATCGGGGGCGTCGCCCCCTAAAATTCGCAAGGCCTCGTCTACGTCGGTCTCGGCCACTTGAAGCTTTACGCCACCGACCATCGCAGAATAGAACGGGTTCATGGCGATGGTGTGTTCGTCAGCAAGGAACACTTCGATGCCTTCAGACTCCAGGCGGCCCTTTACTATGTGGGCTTCGATCGGCAGATTGAACGTGGCAATGGTTACTAATCGGAGAGTCATACAAACTCCATGCTACCATACGATATGCTTCGTCTTATTACACGGTCCCTAATCGTATTGCACCTGGCCAATTTTCAGTGGGCCCTTGCTGACAGCCCACCTTCAGCCTGCTTTAACTTTGACAAGAAGGTCGGCAAACCGCTGGTGCCCCCCCTGCCCCTCAAATCTGAAACCGAGTTTGCTTTAGCTGACGGCAAGATAGAGGACAAAATTGATTGGGGTTCCGGCCGCGGCCTGGTGTCCACTGATATTTCTACGGTTTATGCCTGGTTGCTCGATCATAAGAATTGGAAGGACTTAAAGCGGACGGAAATCAAAGTAAAATCCCTTCCCAACGCCAACTTTTTAGAACTTCACGAAATGGTAGTGGATCTCCACGTTTTTGCTTTTATCTACATCAACTGGGTGGAGCAATGGGCCTATGAGCTTCTTAAAGGGACCGCCAAAATGCCAGAACAGATTCTGGCCTCCTATCAAAAAGTCAGTGGGACCGATCACTTAAAACAGCTTTGCGGCTCGGTCCTTTTGACAAAAAAGGGCGAAAATAAAACAGACGTTTTCTTTTACGAACAAGCCATCGCCGCACACTATGACCAAGCAATGATCGTTGAAATGCACGGCGTGCATCTTAAAACCATTGCCGAATTAAATAAGCCAAAGCCCCCGCCTGTCCCTGAGAGGCCCAAAGCAAAAAATCAACCAACGGCTTATTAGTTAGAAATAACAGGAGCTCTCCATGGAAGAATTAGAAACCGGGGTCGAACAAATTCAGGAAGAGGTTCATCACGAAGCGCTCCATGGCGGCGTGCCCAAGTGGTTCACCATGGGCGCTGTTCTCTCGGCCATGTTTGCGGTGCTGGCTGCAGTGTCGGCACTCTTCTCAGGCCACCATGCCAATGAGGCTATGATTGATCAGATGAAGGCCGCCGATCAATGGGCCTTTTTCCAAGCTAAAAGCATTAAAGCTACCATTGTGGAAAGCAATCTCACCTTACTAAAGGAGTTGGGAAAAAATCCAAATGCTGCTCTGATTGAAAAATCGGCTCGTTACCGGGAAGAACAGAAGGTAGTGGAAAAGGATGCCACAGAAAAAGAAGAGGCTTCGCACCACCATTTTGAAATCCATAGCATTTTGGCCAAAGGGGTGACCTTCTTCCAAATTGCCATTGGCATTGTGGCCATTGCCGTTTTGGCCAGAAAACGAAAGTTTTTGTACTTAGCCGGAGCCTTTGGCGCGGCGGGAGCTTTTTTTCTAACGAAGGGCCTCTTCTTTTCCTAGCACTCTCTCCCATTTACTCTCATGCCAGGGGCCTGGGAGCCTCAACCGTTCGAATCATTGCGGTTGTCTGAGAGGTCCCCGAACTGAGATTTCCGTCAAACCACTTTGTGGCTTATGACAAATCAAAAAAAATCTCTAAAAACGAGAGAGCCGGTAACGGCTATCGAACCTATAAAGCGTTGTGAGCCGCACGTTTTGATACACAGGCTCACTGGGTAAAGAGTTTAGCTCCTCATTAAGCTCTATTAGGTATTTTGTTGGGCAAGGAGCTGACTTTCCCTTCAAACCTATCCAAGGATCCAGAGAATGGGGAGCCCATCGGCACATAATATCTGTTCCAACACAGAGCGTGCATTGAGAGGGTATGGGACCTAGATTTTTTCGAATCTCGGAAAAAAAAGTATCAAAATTTTTCAAATCGGTCGCGCTACCAGTATAAGCGCCTCTAAACTCCTTCGCCGGCAAGATAAATAGAAAAAGAGAAATAGCTGCCCAACTCCACCGCCGTGTTTCAAACAGCGAATTCCGCCCCAGTTCAAAGAACCAATAAAGGTAGGGCACCAAAAATCCCAACATGAAGCGAGGTTGTACCGCGGCGGTTCCTGAAAAAAAGGGCACAACAAAAAGGAAAAACAGATTTGTAGTTAATACAAACCAGTCTAAAAGACTCAGCGAGCGCACACCGTTTGTCTTAGCTTTTAAAAAAATCATCAGAAAGACAAAAACCAACAGCGCCTTTATGGCCCATAACGAACCAAAGCCAAAAACTGCACTTAAATTCGCAATGGGTTCCAAGAAATTTCTGTGCCCCCACAAAAAAATCCACTGGAGGCGAATCAAGACCACCAGTTGCCAAAGAGACACTAAAATTAAGACAAGGACAAACGCCACGGGAATTTTTAAGAAACGACCCACGTACTCTCGCTTGGCAGAACTAAGTGGCTCATTCGAATAGCGTCTCCACAAAGCCAGTGAGATCAGCAACAGAATGACAAAAATAAGAGAAAAAAAATGGGACAGCACCCCTAAACCAAAACAAGCCAGAAAAAGGAACCCTTTCTGCCCTTTATTGGGCACCGAGTCACTTTCCGCTGCTTCTTGAACGATGGCGAACATTACAAAACAAAAAAGAATCATGGCTCCATAACCGCGCGGTGAGGACAGATACCAAAAGACTGGGGCATTGAAAGAAAGATGAGCCACCAGCAAACAACAGGTGGCCCAACCGGCCCTCCGTCTCAGAAATAGAGGAATGGCCACGAGGAGCAGGAAAGGGAATATTAAAACAGGAATTCGTACCGCGGCTTTGGTTGCGCCAAACCAATGCATACCTATTTTAGAAATCAATCGGGGAAGAAAATGGCTAAAAGAGATGCCTTCTGTGCCCTTGGTAACCAAGCCTACAAAGACATTCTCGTCCCAGTTAAATGGCGCATCGAGAAAGCGGAAAATCTGAACGAAAAGTAAAAGGGAAAGCGACAAAAAGAGGATCGGTCCAACAAGCCTTTTTTCATTGAGAAAAGAGCTCGCAGTACTGACGAAAGCAGACTGAGAAAAAGTCTGGTTTACTCGGTCCCCAGACCACAGAAAGGCCAAAGAGAGCGAGCTAAGTAGAAATAGAACAAGATAGTAAAAGAGGGGGGCTGGTTTCCCGAGAAGGGAACTTACCGTTTTGGTGGGTAATATTACAAGCCAACTGAAAGCGATTAACCCTAGTGATCGGCTAAGGTACCAATTGGCTTTTGCGGACAAGTTCAAGTGTTTCACGCAGGTTTGAAATGGGGTTTGCCTACTGATCCTACACTAGAAGGGGAGCCTTATCCCCAACCCATGGCGCGAAAAATGTACCGGCTGGGATGGCCGTCGCGCCACGTTGTCGCTTTTGCCAAATAAATTTTGCCTCACCGCTTTGGCCAACGGCCTGGCAGTCTCACGCGTTCTTGAGGTAACTAATAATCTGCGGTGCGATAGACTCAGGAGTCATTTCCGTCAGGCAACGTACTTTATAGAGTGGACAAGCTCTGAGGTAGCAGTTTTCGCAAGGGACCGATAAGCGAAGATTCAGTGCCTTATCCCCCCATACTCCCCATTCACTCACATGGGAATGGCCACTTAAGATCGTAATCACTGGTTTCCTAAGGGCAGCAGCCCAATGGCCGGGACCACTTTCATTTCCGATAAACGCGCGGCTCTTTGAAATCAAATAACCGGTTTCACTAAGAGACAGTTTCCCCTGCATCTCCGTGACTCCGGGAATTCCCAACACAGGATCCTCCTTCCCGCCGATGATTACCCAACGGTACGGCGAGGCATTTTGAAGCATTGCCAAAAGGCGACGCCAATAGTCATACGGGTAGCGCCTGGTTTCAAAGCGCGCGAACGGATGTAGCACCACGTAGTCGCGGGCTTCGGAATCAAAGGATTTCTCTATCGCTTCCCTATCGATGTCATTCCAATGAAACTGGGGCCAATTTACATCCCCGGTCTGGTACCGTTTTCCTGTAATTCGCCCCACAATCTGAAGCATCTGCTCGGCTTGATGGGCCCTACGCTCTCCCCATAAAGAAACAAACGCCTGAAACGGCGAGTCCGATGGGAAACGCGGATCTTTGGGGTGAATCTTGACCAGTGCTGGAATTTTTTTAAAGGAGCTAAAAAATGCCGGGTAAGAGCGTAGAAAAACCGCCGCATCAAACGTAGTGCCACCAAATTGGGCCAGTGCGCCCTCCAGATCTAGACTTTGAAACCGGATGAGGTGGGCCTGAACCCCAACACTTACGATTTTATCGATCAGCATTGAAGATTCAAAAACAGGTGCCGTTTTTTTCTGACAAATGAGAAAGATTTTTGCGCTAGGAAGGCTTTCCCTAAGGCGGGCAATGGCGGGAAGCGCATAGACGGCGTCCCCAATATCGTCGGGCTTAAAGATTAAAATATTCGGCGTCAGCCCAAGCTCAGGAAGGCTGGGGTAGCGGAACTCAGGCCTTTCAAAGGCCCTCAGATCTTCGGCCAGCACTCGGTAACCGCGAGCATGCCAGGCTCGTTCGAGCTTTTTGGCTCGCTGCAAAAAAACGTCTGTGAGGGTGATAGAATCCATCGTGCCTGAACGTTTTACCGCACAGCAAGAGCGTTGGCCATTATTCGCTGGCGCGGAAAAAAACGCGGATATTCTGGTTCTTAAACCCCAACTGCTTACGCAATGAGTTCTCCACGTATTTAGCATAGCTATCAGGAAGCGCTGCTTTGCGGTTCATAAAGAACACGAAAGTGGGAGGCTCTACCCGAACCTGACTGGCGTACAGAATATTAAAGACACTCCGACCGCGCGCCGGTGGAGGGTTGCTCTCCTTCAAAATCTCCACAAATTTGTTGAGTTTTGAGGTCCGAACACGAGTCTTTGATGTTGCCGTAAGCTCAAAGGCCAACGGAATCAGCTGCTTTACGTTAAAACCAGTCTTGCCGCTGATGGGCAAAAGCTTATACGGGCGAAGCACGTTAAGGAATTCTAGGTCGGGCAAAAAATTTTTCTTCTGGTCATGATCCAATTTGTCCCAAAAGTTAAAAAGAATAACGGGATTCTTTCCCTCTTTCTCAATCAAGTTGAGCAACCGCATGTCCTGGTCTGACATTCCCTCATGGCTTGGGATCAACAGAAACACCACATCGGCCTGATGAATCGACCGGATAGAGGCCTGAATAGAATAGGTCTCGACATCCTCTTTTTTGGACCGGGGACGTCGGACTCCGGCGGTATCAAGCACGCGGACTTTGCCCCATTTGGTGGTCATCTCAAAGGAAACAGGATCTCTAGTGGTCAAAGGCTCTGGACTGACGAGAGAGATCTTTTTTCCAGCCAATCGGTTAGTTAGCGTGGACTTTCCGGAATTGGGGCGTCCTAAAAAAACGATGCTCAAAGGCTCATCGGCATCCGCTTTAGGGGGCGTCATTACCACCTTTTCGTCTTCAGCTTCCTCGTCTTCGGAAAGTTCTTCAGTCTCGAGCTTTCCACCAGCTGCGGCAATGCACCAGTCACGGAGAGTCTCCGTTTCCCAACGATGCGCTGCTGAGGTGCAGATCATTTCCAAAAAGCCAAGCTGAGCAAACTCTTCCTCTTTGTACCCTTTGGGCTTGTCCACTTTATTGAGTACCAAAAGCGTCCGTTTTCCTGACTGCTTTAACCGCGTGGCAATCCAGCGGTCAAAAGGAGTGATGCCGGCTGCCGAGTCCACCACAAACAGAAAGACGTCTGATCTTTCAATAATCTCTTCGAGAGCCTCTCCGTCCTGCTCGCTCCAGATTCCCTGGCTATCGATCAACGTGAGTTTGTCTTGCGACCAGCGTGGGATGTCTTCAATGATGTCACGCGTGGTTCCTGCAAAATCCATTACGATGGCCCTGCGAAACCCCATAAGCGCATTAAATAGGCTCGATTTGCCCACGTTGGGGCGCCCCATTAGGGCTATGGCAATGCCTTTTCCGTTAATCATTGGAGTTCCAAATATTTGTCGAGATGCTGAGGGTTTTCACGCCACTTGTCGTGAACATCCACATGCAACTTAAGGCAGACCTTTTTCCCAACAAGTAGTTCGATCTCTTTACGAGCTTCGATCCCTACCTGTTTGAGAAGGCTTCCCTGTTTACCGATTAAAATCTTTTTCCGATTTGGCCCATCCACGTGGATAGTGGCTCTAAAGACGGGCACCACCGCATTTCGCTCTTCTGGCGTTCCCTCTTCCATTTCTACCCATACCGAGTAGGGAATCTCTTCGCGTGTGGCCTCATAGATCTTTTCGCGAACGAACTCTGCCATTAGAAAGCTAACCGGACGATCCGTAGTTTGTTCTTTAGGATAAAAATGCGGACTATCCGTGGTAAAGGCCTGGATGATCTTTCGGACCGAAACGATACCATCTTCTTTTAATGCGGAGATGGGCACCACCTCACTAAAGAGATCGGTATCATGAAGCGCCTGCAACATCGGCAGCAACTTGGTCTTAGGAATCTTGTCGACCTTATTCAAAATAGCCACCGTCTTTTCTTTCGGCTTAAAGCTTCGAATCCTGTCACGGTTATTTTCAATGTGCCTCAGGACATTGGGGCTTGCAGCGTCAAACACCCAAAGAAGGGCATCGCATTCGACGGCGTGTTTTTGAGCCACGTTGTTTAGCAATCGTGCCACCGTTTCTGGATAGCCTTGAAAGCCAGGAGTGTCGGTAATCACCACTTCATTAGCCCCATCGTGCAAAATTCCACGAACTCCGTGGTAGGTGGTCTGAGAACGAGGGGATACGATACTAACCTTTTTTCCCATCAAGGCGTTGAGCAGCGTTGATTTGCCCGAATTGGTTGGCCCAACGATTCCGACGAATCCGCTTTTGGTTTGAATTTCACTCATCATCCATCTCCCAACCCTAGACGTCCTAGGGCATTTTTTGCGGCTTCTTGCTCCGCATCTTTTTTGCTTCGGCCTTCGCCGTCGGCCACAACCGATTCACCTAACAAAATCTCAACTCGAAAACTCTTCTCGTGCTCCAATCCCCACGTGTGAACCAGCCGGTAGGTGGGGGTTTGCCGATAGAGGCTCTGCGTCTTTTCTTGAAGCGCCGTTTTGCGATCAAGAAACAGACTTACCGCGCGAATTTCGTCGGTAAAGGCCTCAACGTAGGGGGCAAAAATCTTATTCAAAAAAACTCTCGCCGCCTCTAGGCTGCCGTCTAAATACAAGGCACCAACGACGGCTTCAAAAGCACCAGCAAGAATGGAAGTCTTATCAGCTCCCCCGGTTTGCTTTTCACCGCGCCCTAACCGCAAAAAAGTTCCCAGGTCTAGCTGAAGGGCGATTTCTGCCAAAGTCCTACGACTTACCAAATTACTACGCCAACGGGAGAGCTTACCCTCAGAAGCCTGTGGGTAACGGTCCATTAGCGCCTCGGCGACTATCAGCCCGATGACCGCATCGCCTAAAAACTCCAGCCTTTCGTTGTCTTCTGTGACATCAGAGTGGATGCCCCTCTCATTAGAAAAGGAAGAGTGGGTCAAGGAGCGTAACAACAAAGAACGATTGATAAAGTGATGTCCCAATAAACCTTCGACAGCGAGCTGCAATGACTCGATATCGCTAAAATGAGTGGAACTATTTTCAGTCTGATCGGACAACTAAGACTCCAAAATCTTAGCCCCTGGACTCTCCTGGTGCGTAAAGTGACCCACCAGGAGAGTTCAAAGGCGGCGAATTGCGCCACACCTAAAGAGTTGCCGTATAACACGCCGTTCAAAACGGCTCAACTGGTTTGGCAAGACACTGCCAAAAAAGTCAATATTTATAAGCACCTATTGATACCATTGGGGGTGCGGCCAAAGGGCTTGGGTTTGACAAGCAAAAAGCCCCCTGGGTACGGTCATTCCTTGTGTCATCAATAAAACCCAAATCAGGATCAAAGAGCCCAACGCTGCCCACCTCGTGGGTGCCACCCTCAGAATGGCTGGAACGAATCATCGGCCTTCGCTCAGTAACGGATCAATCCAACTGGCCTGTCGTCGAATTTGTAAAACCGCTGATGGAAAACGCTGGGCTTACCGTTCATCTCCAAGAGGTCAACGAGGGGGGAATCCGTTTTTTCAATGTGATTGGCCACAACGGCTCCTTAGAAAGCAAGAACCTGTTGGCACTTCACACTCATTTAGACACCGTTGAACCAGGTCCCTTCGAGCTTTGGACCAAATGCGCGGGTAATCCCTTCAAGTTAACCAGCCAAGGTAAAAAACGCTACGGGCTGGGTGCTGCCGACGTGAAATTGGATTTTCTTTGTAAGCTTTGGGCGATCACAAGATCCAAAGGCCCTCTGCCGCCGCTAGCCTTAGTGGGTAGTTATGGCGAAGAACGGGGGCTGGTGGGAGCCAGACGATTGCTGGAAACCAAATGGTTTAACCCTCGCTATGCCTTGGTTGGCGAGCCTTCGTTGCTTGAGATCATTTACGCCCATAAAGGGCACTTAGTAGTGACTGTCGGACTTCCTCGTCGTCCGCCGGCAGGCAAAATTCTTCCTTTTACCTGCAAAGGCAAAGCGGCCCACAGTTCCACCCCTAAGCTGGGATTAAACGCCATCGAACAGGGGTTGGCCGAACTTGCCAGGAAAAAGAACGGCATCCATTCGTTAGAAGGGGGAATCAGCCCCAACAGCATTCCTGGCCACCTCAATGCCGAAGTCACTGCCGAGGAGAATAAAGAGAGCCGTAGTATTGCCGCCTTCCTGGCTGGGCTTCGCCAGTTACAAAAAGAACTAGCGACCGAAAAAGACTCCCGTTTCTCACCAGCCTCACCGACGGTCAGTGTAAACTGGGTAAGAACTACCCCGGAAGAGTTTCAATTTCTGTTCGACGTGCGGCTGCTGCCGTCCACTGACGTGCCGGCGCTCGATAAAAAGATTGCCAAGATTTTAAAGTCCAGTGGCTTTAGTCTAATTTCTAAAGAGCACGATCCCGGATTAGATGGGCGCAAAACCGACGACCTCATCCAATGGGCGCGCAGCGCTCTTAAAGAGATCGGAATAGTGCCAGAGATTCAAACCAAGGCCTCCTGCACCGAAGCCGCTCTTTATTTTGAAAAAGGGGCGCAAGCACTGGTTTTCGGACCCGGACTTAGCATAGGCAACGTGCACCGCCCCAATGAGTACAACGAAATTGGTGAGCTGGAAAAAGCCACAAAGTTTTATTTTGAAATGATCCGCTCTATGGCGGGAAAGGCCTAACCGATGGATAGCCCCTTTATCATACGGAGCTGTCGAGAAGACGACTTAGAAGGGCTCTACCGCTTGGCGCAGATGGTGTATTTCATCAACCTGCCCGCGGATAGGGAAATCCTTTCTCAAAAAATCCGGCTCTCCTTGGCCTCTTTTAGTGGGGAGCTCGAAGACAAATTCGAACGCGAGTATATTTTTGTTCTAGAAAGCCTCGAGGATAATTCCATTGTAGGCACGTCGATGATCATTGCACGTCATGGCAGCCCTCTGGTTCCTCACATGTACTTTGAACTCCGTGAACTTCAAAAATACAGCGAGACGATCCATTCTGGTTTTATTCACAAGGTTCTGCGTCTTAAATTCGAGCACGACGGCCCTACTGAGATCGGCGGTCTTGTAGTCAATCCCAGCTACCGTAAGCACAAAGCCAAATTGGGCCGCCAGCTTTCCTACGCCCGTTTTCTCTATATAAAGATGAAACGCCGCTGGTTTAAAAATCATGTTCTTTCGGAGCTAATGCCACCACTTACTGAAAAAGGTGAAAGCGTATTGTGGGAAGCTGTTGGACGGCGTTTTACCAATTTGTCCTATCAAGAAGCCGATGCCCTTTCGAGAAAGAATAAGGAGTTTGTCACATCGCTTTTTCCTAAGGGCGATATTTTCACCTGCCTACTGGATGGCGAGGTGCGCGATGCCATAGGACGAGTGGGGCCTGGAGCCGAACCAGTAAAACACATGCTGGAGCAGATCGGCTTTCGTTGGCGCCAGCACATCGACCCGTTCGATGGAGGACCCCATTATTTGGCGGAAACCGATAAAATTACCCTGGTCCGGGAAACCAAGAAGCTCAAGCTTGGGCGAGAGCCTTTGAAAAAGCGAGTTAAGGAATACGGCTTAGTCGCCCCGGTGGTGGAAAATGGATTTCTTTGCATGCAGACTCCTTACGAAGTGAACCGCCACTCGGTGGCTCTTCCTAAATTGTCTCTGGAGGCGCTCGAGCAGCCAGCCGGCACTCCGCTTTTCTGGATGCCCATCATTCAAAACGACTCGTCGCGTTAGTTTATGACTTTCCTAATTCTGAGCTGATTTGACCCTCCCCCTGGCGGTCGATATCATACTTGGTAATGAAGCTAACCAAGACCAGTCGAGGCAACTTCATCGGCGGAAGTTTTGTCGCCGTAGGCGATCCCTCCGGTATGGTGCCCAGTCGCAACCCGGCAAACCTCAGTGAAGTCCCCGTAGGGTTTCCCTATTCCTTCGAACACCTTCATGAGGCGGTGGATGAGGCGAAGGACGCTTTTAAGTCCTGGCGAAAGAAAACATTCTCTGAACGAGCCCAATTCATAAAAAAATACCGCGGTGAGTTACTTAAAAACCGCGAACGTTTAGCCACGGCGGTATCCAATGAAGTCGGCAAGCCTTACTGGGAGTCGGTTGGGGAGATCAACGAAACCTTAGATCTTATCGATTTTTTTGTGAAACAAGGGGAACCGCCTCAGAGCAAACCCACCGATTCGCTTTGGCAAGGTTCGGTAAAACATTTGCCACGCGGCGTAGCGGTGGTGCTTACCCCGGCCATTGAACCTGTTTTTGTAAGCCATAATTACTGGATTCCCAGCCTCCTCTACGGCAACACCTTGGTGCTAAAGGCATCAAGAAATTGCCCCTGGTCGGGTCAGATTCAGGCAGAAATTTTTGAAGAGGTCGCTTTTCCAAGCGGCGTGGTGAACGTGGTTCAGGGGGATGGGGAGGCCGCTCGCCGGCTGGTATCAAACCCCTCAGTGGATATCGTTTTTTTCGCTGGCCACTTTGAAACGGCCCAAAAGATTCGCGAACAGTGCGTGGCCGATTACTGGAAAGTTTTGGTCACTGAGACCGGCGGCAAAAACTCTCATGTAATTTGGGAAGATGCCCCTTACGAAAAGGCGTTATA
>JAYVQZ010000309.1:0-6253 GCA_043776735.1 Deltaproteobacteria bacterium
ATTTGAAGTGACAATGCGACGAATCTCACTGTCGACCATCTCGGCAGTCTTTTGGCTTACGTCACGTCCCGCACCGGAATGAAACTCACGGCCTAGGAAGACGTTTTCTTGAACCTTTCCGATGGCCACAGGACCGATGGCATCGCTCATTCCCCACTCGCACACCATGCGGCGGGCAAGTTCGGTGGCTCGCTCAATATCATTTCCGGCACCGGTGGTCTGTTGACCTAGTACTAGAGATTCCGCGATGGCTCCTCCCATAAGGAAAGCGATCATGTTCTCTGCTTTGGTTTTTGACAAAGTCAGCTGATCCTCGGTGGGTAAAGTCTGAGTCAACCCCAAGGCCATACCGCGTGGAATAATTGTCACTTTGTGCACAGGATCTAGACCCGGCATAAACTTACCAACGATGGTGTGCCCAGATTCATGAATCGCTATGGCCTTTTTCTCTTCGGGGCCAATGATCATGCTCCGGCGCTCTTTGCCCATCAAGACTTTATCCTTGGCGTCTTCAAAGTCTCGCATAGAGACGACCGTCTTGTTTTTGCGAGCGGCTAAAAGAGCCGCTTCGTTGACGAGGTTTTGCAAATCAGCGCCAGAAAAACCAGGAGTTCCCCGAGCAATAGTAGGAAGAATAACGTCCTTATCCAAGGGGCAACGGCGCGTGTGGACTTTGAGGATCCCTTCACGACCGCGAACGTCAGGCTTATTGACCACCACATTGCGATCAAAACGGCCTGGTCGCATCAATGCAGGATCTAAAACGTCGGGTCGGTTAGTTGCGGCAACCAGAATCACACCTTCTTTAGAATCAAATCCATCCATCTCGACCAGTAACTGATTGAGGGTCTGTTCTCGCTCGTCGTGCCCGCCACCAAGACCAGCACCTCGTTGACGGCCAACAGCGTCGATCTCATCGATGAAAATAATGCAAGGAGCGTGTTTTCTGCCCTGCTCAAAAAGGTCTCTTACCCGAGAGGCGCCGACTCCGACGAACATCTCAACGAAATCGCTTCCGCTGATGCTAAAGAAGGGAACCATCGCCTCACCGGCCACGGCCTTGGCTAGCAATGTCTTACCCGTTCCCGGAGAGCCCACAAGAATCACTCCCTTGGGAATGCGTCCTCCGAGCTTGGTGAATTTTTTTGGATCTCTGAGAAAGTCGACAATTTCTTTGAGCTCTTCTTTAGCTTCATCGCAGCCAGCAACATCGGCGAAGGTAACCTTGGTATTGCCTTCGGTGAGCATGCGGGCCTTGGATCGACCAAACTGCATTGCCTTGCCACCGCTGACTTGAATCTGGCGCATGAAAAAAAGTAAAAGGACGAGGAAGAACAACATCGGTCCCCAACCTAGAAGAAACTGCACCCAGATTGGGTTTTGGTCTTCAATCTCGTAGTTGGGAGTTAGCCCGTGTTCGGAGAGAAGTTTTAAGTAAAACTCAGCGTTCGTATCTCCGGAGGTTTCAAATACCGGATTGGCTTCTCCCGCCACCGGTTTGAACTTTCCTTCAATTTTCCCGTGTGTTTTAAACGTCACGGATTCCACCTGGTCACTTTTTACGGCATCTACGAATTTGTTAAACGGAATTTTCCGTTCGGGTTTGGGAACCCGTGCCGTTTGAAAAAGTAGAACTGTGGCCATCGCCAACAGAAACCAAGCGAACATTGTTTTCTGAGAGTTTTTCATTGCGTGTGCTCCCCAGTTTGATATCGGTGGAAATCTCAGGGGGCGTGAGCCCCGAGATCATTCTCAGGGAGTCGGAAATGACGCGAAAGGCTATCTAAAAGCGAATCAACACTTTGCGCTTTGCCATGTGGTAGGAAAAGTGAACGAGAATTTCGCTTCTAATGCCATCGGCCCTTTTTGAGTGTGCTTCATTGTGGGGTGCCACACTACGTCAGAGCTATTCTGGTACGCTAGTACCGGGTAAAAATCGCGCTCGGGGCTGGGAATCTTTGCTTTCATCAGCCGTTTCCTAAGCGGCTTTCCTTCAAATTGGTCGCCTGTTTGAAAGGATCGCAGCACGTACCGCCCCGCCTTGGGGAGTTTCAGTTCAAGAACGATGGGGGGAAATTTCACTTTCCACCCTTTTCCTTTATAGGGGACTGAGAAAACAGGGGGCTTTAATCCCCTTTTTTTAAAAAAGATAAAACCCTGCGAGTAGATTGCATCCGATCCATTGGAAAGAAGTGCCTGACCTTTTCCCTTTTTAATGAAAGCGATAAGACGCACCATCTCTTTGCGAGTGATTGCCGAAATTCCCATTTCGCCAAACAGAGCGCGTAGCGTTGCCCGTTGCCAAAATTCATCTTGTTCTAAAAACAGAGGTGTCCGTAGGCGGTACCAGTAGGGGGTAAGCACTGCAAATAACTTGAGACGCACCAGTGCCTGGGCTTCGACCTTCTCGGTGGTCTCTTGAATTTCCAAAAGCAATTCGCCTAAGCGATCGCTCCATGCCTTTTCGCCACCAAAGGACTCACTGAGTGAGTTCCAGACCGGCATAAGCTGATGACGGATGCGGTTACGAAAGTAGGTGGTGTCCATGTTGGAATGGTCCGTTTTAAACTTCCATCCCTTGGTTTTGGCCAAGGCTTCTAACTCTGATTTGGTTACCGCAAGCAATGGGCGCAGGTACTTACCTGAAATACCCTTAATACCCTGAAGTCCACCCAATCCCGTTCCGCGCAGCAATCTAAAAAAGAAAGTCTCCGCCTGGTCGTCCCCGTGATGGGCGGTCAAAATAAAAGAGGCGCCCTGCTCCTCGGCCACGGCCTCCAAAAATTCGCGCCGGTGCCTGCGCAATTTCTCTTCTGATAATCGCGTTTTGCCCGGCAATTTGGCATAGAACATTGCAATTCCCAACTTTTTTGCCGAGGCTTTCACAAGCCTTTCATCGGCCACAGAAGCGGGGCCTCGCTGGTTGTGGTTGAGATGAGCAACGACAAGGTCGGTTACAGGGAAATGCTCGGCCACCAGGTGCAGTAAAACAATAGAATCCAGGCCTCCGGAGCAGGCAACAACAAGGCGTTGACCAGGCTTAATGGCACTTAGGGCATTGGCAAAATGGGTTCGGACTCGTTCCATTTCATTGCTATAGCCACAGCCACGGGGGAAATGAAGATAAATCTCCGTCTCCCCCTCTCGCCTTACTTGTCCGCTAAGGCTTTCCAAACCGACAAGCTAGGAAGAAAGACCCCTTTTTTATCGGCGCCGATCATCAACTCGCGTTGACTGGCTACCAGCTCACGAAATGGTTTTAGGCTCATGTAAGGCGTACGTGCCTTGAGCAACGTTGCCACTGCGGCTAGTTCCGCTGCCGCCACGTCACTGCCAAAGATCATTTGGTTGTCGCTAAAGCTCACCTGCGCTTCATGGATGGTAAGCTCTGGCTTTGGCCGTTTGTCCTCGGTCAAACCGCGAGAGTCAGAGCGATAGGTGGAACCTACGCTTACGGCACGCACGCTATCAGCAGGAATTAAGATGCTGTCGGCCGAAGGCTTTTCCAAAAGGATCGGATCGATGAGAGTTCCGGCGACCAGATCGGGAAAGACTTTCTTTGGGCTAGTCACGGTCAGGCGAAAGAACTCTCTATCGCTTGGGACACCTTCGGTTCGATTCCAAACCGACACCACATAGGGAGTGGCAGAGCTATCTAGAAGGGATTGGATTTGTTCCGAGGCCACATTGGTCTGGTGCTTCATTGCATCAGGATTTTCGGTCACCTGCTTCCAGTCAGATTTTCCAAGTTCCACTATCTTGCCATTGACGTCCCCAGCCAGAGTCATGTCCAAATCCAAGCGGGTGCCGGTCTTAAGGCCACTTGGGCTAAACCCACGCCAACTTAGCGTAAGGGTCACAGGAGTTTCATCCGCCTTTATCTGCAATTTTGTATCAAATTTTGCACCTGCGGCTGGAAACTTTTCTTTGATCACCCGCTGGTGAAAGGCGCCGACGCTTTGAATCCAGAGTCCTCCGCGATCGGTGTAATCCTCGATTAGATTATTAATAGGCCCGCTTCCATCGAAGTTTCCAAAATAGGGAAAGAGGACGGTACATAGGACAACGTCCACTTTTTTAGCCTGGATCTCTTCAAGAGCACTGCGAAACTCGCTGGGAGAGTCTACGGCGTAAAGAGAGAGCAGCGGAGACGATCCGTCCGAAGAAAGGATGCCGTGAATGAGTTGGCCAAAGCGCCTGCCATCCCAATCTAATGTGGCATTGGCTTCCACCTGCTTGCCACCCTGCCATACCGAAGTGCCTGCCGGTAGATAGAGGACTCCGTCGCCAGACTGCTCGCTGTTTTGGTTGCCAGGATATCCCGAGGAGATGATGGCCACTCGTACCTCACCAAGAGGGGCGCCGGTAAGGTATTCGTTTGTGATTCCCAAACGGCTACGCAAAGCATCTCCGGCAACGATTTTTGATGCCAGGACTTCACTTCTAAGGGGCAGAGAAAAGACAAGACCCAGTAGGTAAAAATATTTCATAATTATTCCTTCGCCGTGTCTTTGAGTGTCTGGAGAGACGGTGGAGTGAACCAAACATTCCCCCTTGCCTCCGGGGATTTCGTATAGGCGCGGGGAACTTCAACCAGCCAAAGGCGGTGATAGAGCACTTTTTGAGTCGTCTTATCCACGTCCTTTGGAACAGAATCGGCTGATGGGTAGGCGACTAGTTTGGTCTCCACTTTCCAAATGGTCTCATTTTCCCAATAGTATTGGGGAACCGAATCGTATTCAGGAGGATAGGTGGTGGTCCATCTCTTGGTCACCTCGCCAGTGTCTTTCCAATACCTCTCATGATTGATCGTCCCGCCCGCTTTCGTCATGACTCGCACATAACGAGTCTTCTTAACTGCCTCGGTAGTCTGCCAATGGTTTTCTTGCAGGTAGGCCTGATAATCTTGCGGACTCTTTTTGACTGCCGCCGGAAGGTCCGTAAGTTTATTAAACGAGTCCAAGACGGCGATGCCACGATTGGCGACCGTCTTTCCCACTCCCCATTCGGTACCAAGACTCCGCTCGATAATCTTCCGACTGGAATCCGCAAAGGGAAACCTCGCTCTGCTTATATCCCACCCTTTGGAATCAAAATGAGTGCGCGGCATAAGCTGGGAAAATTTGAGTAGGTGATGTTGTTTCAAATTGGGTTCCACAGCCTTGAGTACCGCAACGACACCGCCCAGCAATGCGGTGGCAAACGAAGTTCCCGTAACGTTGTCCTTTGTACCAAAGGTCACTTGATTGAGTTCCATCAAGATCTCAGGCTTTAAACGCCCGTCTAAAGTGGGACCAATGGCCGTTTCCGACGAAAGGTCTCCGATGGTCAGTCCCTGACCGTCCGCTGGCACCCCTAGTTCCATCTCCTTAGTAGCATCGAGAAATTCTATGGCCTCTACAGTCCTGTTCTGATTCTCAGCATCCTGAAAAGAACCCTTTTTGGATATTACCGTGACGCGAACGCGGTCGCGCTCGGAGAAGTTTCCTGAGTCCACAAAAGCGGCCAGCAGATAATGCTTATCTTTCATTAGAGGCAGATGCTTTACGACTAAATGATCGCGGGCAAAAAGAGTGTCCTTAGGCCCGGCAACTTTGACGACCTGATGCTGGGTGGAGCAGGCAATTTTTGTAGGCGCATCGGTTGGCTTATCGCCAGCCGAATAAAGGCAAATTCGCAAATCTCTGTCTTGGCCCACAATTTTTCTGCTGGGGTCAAAGTCGTTCCAGCTCAACGTGATATCGAGCTCATTATCATCTACGTTATTTTTTACTCTTAGGTAGTGAGCCTCACCGAACATTAATCCGGTTTTCTCGCTATCTAATTTGACCCGTCCGTTATAAACCATGCGGCCGTGATTTCCGGCGGCTTGGAGCCAGATTATCCCTTCCTTTACAGCGGCGTTGACGGTCTTATCGATAAAGCCAGTGCCATCAAAATTCCCCATGCTGTGCCAATTCACGGCACAAACTACAAGGTCAGCGCCCCAACGGATCGCCTCTTCGGTGGCTTTTACAAAATTTTCGGGAGAGGCTCCGTTTAAGAGCCGCATTGTGGGCCCTTTTCCTGAACCAGAGGCCACGGCCCAAATAATCTGCGCCATGTAACGGCCATGTGCAGAAGAATCAAGAGAATCGGTCTCCTGACCAGGATATTCGGCGACGACTTCGACAGAATCTGGCAGGTACTTTGAAGGGGCTTGAGATTTCGGATAAAGCCCGTCAAAACCCGAGTCAATGACGGCAACTTTTAC
>JAYVQZ010000310.1:0-6244 GCA_043776735.1 Deltaproteobacteria bacterium
GCCAGCAGTCAATGGGAGAGGGGCAAGAACCCCAATTCATAGTGCGTGGCCTATCCCCTATCCAGCAGCGCTTTTTTTTAGAAGGTAGTCCTTTAGGCAACGCCTCGTTTGGCCAGTCTCAGCTCACCTGGGTGCCGCAAGAATCTGTTGCCGGGGTCGATTATTTCCCTGATGGCATTCCATTGGCTTTTGGAGCCGATGGTTTAGGAGGCGGATATTCTCTAAGGTGGAGAGCATTCGAAAAATGTGAGAGCGACGTAGGCACTCGGTTAGGCTCGTTTGGTTTTTTCAGAATCACCGGACAAAATTGTTTTCAAAAGAGAGAACCTATCGCAGTTCGCCTTTCCCTTTCGCGTTCCAATGAAAACTATCTTTTTCGGGATGTTCACGGGGCTCCCCTCTCTCCAGAACTTCATACCTGGGAAAGGCGAGAACAGAACGGGTTTTCTGAGCTGTCGGTTGCTCCCTCTTTTTCACTTTTCCACGATCAATTTCGCCTCATTAGTCTAAACCGCTGGTACCAAAAGGATTTTCCAGGTCCCGTAAGCGCGCCCCTCGGGGGAAGGCTGGATGAGGCGACCTATGCGGCGCTACTTTCCTTTCAACCCCAAAACCGAAGTTTCAAGCAAACCGGTTTTGTGAAATGGGATGAGACAAAACTGCAATTTGGGAAAAGAAACTATGCGAGCCCAGTCCCGACCCGGACTGCAGTTTTTTCAGCGGGCTCCCTACTAACCGCGCCGCTGGTTATAAATCCGCGGTGGAAGGGGCAGGGCAACATGGGGATTAGCGCCGAGGGACTAAACACCTCCGATGTCCGCTCTGGGAATCAACAATGGAGTCGCTGGGAAATTCCGATGGGCGTCGGCGTGGAATGGGAGGCCATCCCAGGCTTTGTTAAGCTTCAGCCTGCGTTTGTCGGCCATGTTTTTTCCTTTATGCCTAGCGGAGAAACTTTTGCGGAGGTCTCTCCCCGGTTAGGTGTGGCAACTACAATCTCCGATGGGAACAGACTCAGAGCGTCGTTTGGTCGTTTTTATCGAGCTCCCCATTTGGTGGAACGTTATGGTTCGGCAAATGGATTGACTGCCAACCCCGAGTTAAAGCCAGAGTCGGCACTGCGAGCCTCCCTAGGCGGTGATATTGAAATGCGAAAGCCGGCCTCTTGGATCCGTTCTCTGAGGCTGACGACGGACGTTGGATGGAGCCGGACCGAGCGGCTGATCTCGTTTGAAATTTCAGGACCGCAATCGCAAACCGCCAGGAACGTGGGGGCTGGGGAGATCTTGTTTCAGGAACTTTCTGGTGAAGTAGAGTTTCCCTTCGATATTACCGTTCGAGCCGCAGTCGATCTGATGCAAACGCGAAACTTAGGTTCCGGGATTGAATTTCGAAAAAACCTTCCTCAAAGACCGGGCTATCGCTTTCGTCCCGTACTTTCCTATGAATGGGGACCGGTGACTTTCGGATACGACGCCGAACTCTGTGGGTCTCAATTTTGGGACGTTGCCAACCTAAAGCAGAGCGAAAGTTTCTGGCAGCATAATCTGCGGGTGAGCTACCTTCACCGTGAATTGGGTTCCTTCACGTTGGAGTTACTCAATCTTAGTGACGTAACCGAGGTGCCCATGCAGTTTGGTGTTTTTCAGAGTAATGAAAGTCTTTCGGGATTTGCTGGTTTTCCAGCTCCAGGCAGAAGAGGATATCTATCATGGAATTACGTTTTTTAATTCGCCGGGTCGTTGTGAGCTTTGTCATTTTGTTTCTCGTTGCTTGCAACAAAGTAAGCAATAAAGAGACGCCCGTGATTTTGTATCCCCCCGGACCTCGTCTCTTGATGGCGGCAGGGCAAGGAGGAGTGGGCCGCATGGATCTTTGGCCGCTTGAACAAGGCAAAAAAGTATTGCCCCTCTTACCTGTCAATAGCGACGCCGCTATTCGTTCGTTTTCCAATTACGGTAGGACTTTCGTAATCAATCGTTTCGGGCAGGACTCGCTCTACGCACTAGGAAAAGGGAGTAGTAAGATAATCGCGCAGCTCTCTCTTAAGAAGGGGGCGAATCCGCAGGACGTTTTGATGCTTGATGCCAATACTGTGTTGGTGACTCAGCGAAGCGAGTCTGCGTTAGTGAAATGGAATCTTCAGACCGGGCAGACCCAATCCCTTTCCTTGGCGGCGTATGCCCACTCTGACGGGATCCCGGACATGATGATGATGGCTCAAGTGGGAGATAAAATTTGGATCTCTCTTCAAAGGACGCTCGATCGAATAAAGCCTAGCGATTTTTCACAAGTGGTCATTTGGGAGCCTATTTCCTCTCGATTTGAATCTTTTCGGTTGAAAGGCACCAACCCTGTGACCTCCTTCAAACGCGACCCTGCCGGGAATGTATATATTGGTTCAGCGGGAAATATTGGTGCCTACTCCGACCTAGATGGCGGCATTGAACGCCTAGATGCCCGTGGTGGGGCAGCAGATAGGTTTGTCATCGAAGAGAAAGAGTTGGGGGGCGACGTGATGGACTTTGAGATCCTAGACGCAAAGCGAGGAGTTGCTTTGATCTCTCGTCCAAACACCGAACTCGTGGCCTTTAACGTGGAGACCGGAAAGAAAGAGAAAACTTTGCTTTCAAGCTCCGGATACGATCTGGTTCGGATACTTTGGGACAAAAAACGGGGGCGTCTCTTTGTTTCGGATCGCACGGCGACCGGCCCAAAACTACATGAGTTTGATACCGCGACTCTTACAGAGGCTCGCCAGATCCCGTTGTTACTACCAGTCTGGGAAATGGAAATTGAGGAGCCGTGAAATTTCGCACTCTGCTATTGTTCTCTTTGGTCCTTCACTTAAGCCTACTCGCGGCCGCTTTCGACTTTCTACCAAAACGAAAGCCCATTTTTGTTACCTCACTTAGTGAGATCTTTTTTTCAAATGTTTCTGCTAAGCAGTTAAATCGCAAACATCCGGTCCAGAAGGCTTCTATGGCATTCAAAACAATTGGAGCCTCTGACGAATACTCTCAAAACAAACAACGCTCTCTAGTTGAAGCGGAGACAAGTTCTTCCTCCCGGCTTCTCGATCTTAAAGAGATCCTTTCTCTGGGAAATGAACCTCCCGAATACCCCCCATTAGCCTTAGAGCGTGGCTATGAGGGCGTGGTACGGTTGCATTTAAGTCGACGGGTCGATGGAAAAGTAGGTCAAGTCAGGGTGTCAGACTCGTCAGGTTTTAATTTGTTAGATCGTGCCGCTATCGATGCAGCCCGTCAGTGGAAGTTAGGAACGCAAGGGCCCCAAGAAATTGTGGTCCCAGTCCGTTTTCGAATTGAGAAGGACTAATGATCGGTTGGGCTATTGGCGCCGCCCGCGGATTGGAATTGGATTCGGGGCGAGGCCTCAGTCTTTAGGACAAAGTCCCATCGGATGCGAACAAACCCGTCGTCTTCAATGATCCCTTTTGGCGGATTGGGAAACGGGCCGGCCCTTTCAAAGCTCTCAATGGCGGCATTATCGAGTTCATTAAAGCCGCTGCTAAGAACCCGAGAGATTTTTTGAATCTTCCCTGTCTTGTCCAATAGAACCATTAAACTGGTGACCAATTCGTCTTTACTAACCGCGTTTCCGCGAACCCACATTTTGTAGAGCTTCTGTTCCACCGATGGTTTCCAGTACTGTCGTAATAGTTCCTTGATTCTGTGATAGTAGGAGAAATAACGGAACTCTCGGGTGCTAAGAATCGTTCGGTTTCCTGTAGCAACCCCGTTTAGATCGTCGTCGGAAGCTGAGGAGGTTTGGCCATCTCCATTTACACCGAGGTCTTTTAAGGAAAGTGTTTTCCAATTTCGTTTTACCCCAGCCAGCTGTTTTGGCTCCTCTGTAGTAATTCCTAGTTCAGTGGTGTCAGTCGGCGCTAGGACCTCTTCCGTTTTTTTTCCATCGGCGGCAGTAGGTGGCAAAAACTCTTGTTGGGATTTCGTGACGCCTTTGGCGCCACTCCCTTCTCCCGATCGGAAATCGTCTATCTGCTTTGCCTTCATTTCCTCTTCTGCCTTCTGGTTTTTGGCACCTAGGAATTTGGCATTGGGATCAATGTCGCTGTTAGCAGCCTCGTCCGTCTCTGCCATTCGCATCTCTTTCGCCTTAGGCTTCGGTTTGGACGGCTTTGCTTTTTCTGGGGGCGCTACTGGCAATTCACCAGGGGGGGTAAGGTAGGAAGACGGCACTTGCGTGATTTCAATAGGGTCTGGAATGCGCGGGCTTTCTTGAGAAGGAGGACTCCACTTTATAGTCACAAACAGGACGTGGAAAAAGAGGGAAAGTAGAACTGTGCTCCAGACGGGCAGCGACGCTCGTTCGGAGTCCTCCATGTAATTGCGTAAAACCATTCCTTCCGTATCGGAAAAAACTGAGAAAAGATAAACAGTTAGGGAATCGATAGAAGTAGACAATCAGCACGATAATAAGCTGATGAAATACAGCAAGATGTCAGTGCGTTAAAACCTATTTCACTTTATCCATAATTGACGTGAACTCTTCGGTGGGGATGAAGCCATTGATGCGGGGCTCGTCTAGCACTTCTCCCGTAGCTCGGACGAAGACTATGGAAGGCAAGCTGTAGACTTTAAATTTTTTCAATTTTGCTTCGTTCTCGGCAGTCTCATTAGTCACATCCAGACGCAAGGGAACGAAGCCTTTCATTTTTTCTACGAACCGGGGGTCATGAAACACATGCTTGTCGATCTCATGGCAGGCAGCACACCACTCAGCGCTAAAGTCGACTAGAACCGGGAGTCCCTTTTCCTTGGACAGGGCAAAGGCCTGTTCAATATTGGACATCCACGTGATGGGCGAAGCGTCGCTAGACATGTCCCGGACCAAACCCGTTTTCTTGGCGAAGAGAACGCCGTAATAACCCGCCGCAAGAAACATCATAAGGGCCAAAAAGCGATTGATGCCATTCATCCATGGTCCAGAGCGGGGTAGCTTTCCCAAAACTCCAGAAAATGCGCCCATGACGAGGAAAAGAACACCGAGCCCAAGTGAGAACGAAAAGAAATAGAGGAAGCCTTTCATGGCATCGGAGGTCTTGAGTACAAAGGCTAGTATTCCTGCGATCACAGGTCCTACACAAGGACTGACAACAAGACCTGCCACTAGGCCCATGAGAAAGACACCCCACTTATTCTGGGTGCCGCCTACGGAATTGAGTTTCGTCTGCAAAGATGAGGGGAGGGCGATTTTGAATACGCCGAGTTGCCCTAAGGCTAAAGCACCAAATAATATAGTGAGAAAGGCCAGCATGCCAGCGCTTTGGAGAAGCTTTCCAAAAAGGGAACCAGTCATTCCGGCAAATAAGCCCATCACGGAGTAGGTGAAACACATCCCTGCTACATAGACGACCGAGAGTTTAAAAGTAGCCGGACTAAAAGTTCTGGCCTTTCGATCCTCCCTGGCCGAGCGGCCAAAGATACTCAAAGTCACTGGAATCATCGGGTAAATGCAGGGGGTAAGACTGGTCAAAATTCCGGAGAAAAAGCAAAGCATCAGACCGAGCCCAAGATTCCCCTCCGCAACTGCGGCAATCTTGTCGGTTCCTTGCTGGCTAAGAAGAGAAAAAAAGTCCCGGGCGATTTGTAGGTCCATCTCTCCATCTTAAAGTAAGAAGGGGCAAAGTTTAAATTCCAAAATAATGGCGTTAACTCTTGGTACATTATTGCTAATTAACGCACGGTGCCAGCTCGTGTGATTGAGTCTCCCAGGCCTTCGACCCCGAGAGGAACTCTGCAAAAAGCCTCGGCCTGTCGATAAGAACAGCACGATGTTAAAAGGTCCCAAAAAATGGCTCCGTTTCGCCACTCGGCCAATTGATATGGCTTGGCGTCTTAATGAGATCGCCGTCGTTGTCGGTCGCTTTGGATTGGCGGGAAGTTTGGCTTCCTTTGGGCTTGAGGTCGGAAAGCGTGGGCTCCTCTGGTCTGGGCTCCCCTCAAATGCGGCAAGTCCCATGGATAAAGTCTTTGGTAAGAATTTAGCGCGCCTTTTCATTCGCCTTGGCCCAACGTTTATCAAGCTAGGCCAAGTCATGGCGACTCGAACCGACCTGGTGGGCGACGCCGTGGCCGAAGAGCTTAAAATTCTCTTTGATCGAGTGCCGCCAGTTTCTTTCCGAAGCATTCAGAAGATATTAAGAAAAGAGTTGGGCACCAAAAAATTTAAGACCGCTTTCCTTTCTATAGAACCCAAA
>JAYVQZ010000311.1:0-6220 GCA_043776735.1 Deltaproteobacteria bacterium
CTATCCAAGGATCTCCCTTTTTAAAGATGAGCACAGCCTCCATAGGGGATTCGACTGCCCACAACCCGCTAGACGCAAGTAGTAGACATCCTGACAGAAACCAAGGCCATATAGCTCTTTTCATTACACCCTCGCTGCCCTCTTCAACACCATTGCGGTGCATTCCGACAAGTCCCTTTTCTTTTGCCCGTTTTCCCAAGGTCCCCTATAGTCTGCCGATGGAAAACAATGCTCCTTGGAAGCCCGTTGCTGAGATGCTCCGAAAAGTGGCCCGCCGGGAGAAGGACCGCCGCATCGGGATAGAGATAGAACGGATTGGCATTTGGCCCGACGGACAAGCTCTCAATTACCGTGAACAAAAAGGGCCCAAGGGCGAACTTCGTCCCGGCGCAGAAACGCTGCTCAAAACCCTGCAAGAAAAGCACCCCCACTGGGCGCCCATCAAAGGGGACCATGAAAAGATTATTGGTTTTGATACCCCTTTTGGGAAAATCTCTTTGGAACCAGGCAGCCAACTAGAGCTCTCTGTCCAAGCCACCGATGACCTTCTCAATCAGGTGGAAATTGCCACCAGCTTTGAAAATGAGGTCGACTCAATAACCGGTCCGTGGGGCCTCAGGTGGATAGGCCTTGGGGTGAACCCTTCTAACCGAGTGGAAGACATCGACGTCATTCCAAGCCACCGCTACGACATCATGACCGAGTACCTTGGTAAAAAGGGCAGGCTCGGAACGAGCATGATGCGACTGACCAGT
Organism: Deltaproteobacteria bacterium; assembly: GCA_043776735.1. Taxonomy (GTDB): domain Bacteria; phylum Bdellovibrionota; class FAC87; order UBA2466; family UBA2466; genus JBGSST01. Next base: position 756 of record JAYVQZ010000311.1, read on the forward strand.
TCGCTTCAGATCAATTTGGATTACACCAGCGAGGCAGAAGGCATAGAGATGCTACGCGCGGGCATTGCAGCAGCTCCCGTTTCGTACGCACTGTTTGGGAACTCCCCCATCCTTGAAGAAAAAGTTTTGAATACCCTTTCTTATCGGCATGCCATTTGGCTGGAAACCGATCCCGATCGCGCAGGACTTTTGCCAGAGGTTTTTGCACCTGATTTTAATTTTGATACCTATGCCGAGATCGCAGCTAAGCGACCGTTGATGTTTGCTCAGGATAAGTCGGGCAAATACATCGCCGCCAACGGCGCCTCACTCATGGAAATCGCTGCGGGAAAATTGCCCGGAGCCGTCGTCGACGAAGCCAATCAACTTAACTCTCTGCGAGAACTCTTCATCGATGCCCGCATAAAACCTGGGTACGTCGAAGTCCGATCCATTGATGGGCTTAGACCGCGGGAACGATATGCTGCAGTGGCGTTTTGGGTGGGAATTCTCTATAGCGCCGAAGCCAGACAAAAGGCGATTCACCATTGCTCGGCAGCCACCGCGAACAATCTGCACGCAGTCTGGATGGCTTCCGCTAAGCATGGCCTCACGGCCCACGTAGGTAATTGTGGAGTTAGGTCTCTAGCCAAAGAGTTAGCCGCCATTGCAAAAGACACTCTGATGAATCGTGGTTACGGGGAGGAACGTTACCTCGAACCGGTATGGGAGATTCTTGAGACAGGGAAAAATCCAGGCCAGATGGCTCGAGAAGTCTATGAGTCGAACCCCACCCAAGGGCTCAGTCGCCTGATTGAATTTGCCAGTGGAAAACTGAACTAGCCTTAACCCATTATTTTTGTTCTTCCGGCTTCTTAAATCCAAAATCTGGCGCCACCGCTGCCTTGGGCTCTTCTTTTGCTGGTGGAGGCTGCGGTGCCGCAGGAGTTTGCTGGACCGCTGGCGGTGCAAAAAACACGGTAGGCTTAGGCTCATCGAATATACGCCGTGCTTTAAAGGCCATGTCAGAGATGATTTGGGTTTTTGCCTTGGCATCCATCCCATTGAGGCCAGAGTTTAGGGTGAAGACGCTGCGGAAAACCTTTTCAAAAGCAGCATCATCAAAATCGAAATCCAAGAGTTTACTCACTTCGACCTTCTGACCCGATTCCAAAACTACCTGAAAGACAATCGCCTGCAGCACTGTGATGTCAGGGTTCTCCTCTTCCACACTTCGAGGGGAGAGGGGACAAGGAAAGCTCGCAAGCTGTGGCTCACCCCTCCAAACCTCGTTGATCGTCCAAAGCATCGGTCTAAAAAGAGTGGGAATTAACTTCTTTGCGGCCAGACTGCGATCCTCCAAGGTCGCGGTCTGACCATCTTCGGCAAGCCGTACATTCTCCTCGTGCGTGTCGTAACTCTGAAGGATCATTTCCGGTAACGCAGGCACCAAAATCAAAAGAAAAGCATTGCGGAAAAAGCGAAGCACCCATTGTTTCTTAGTGAGATCTTTTCCTAATGCTCGTTTGGCCTGATCGTCTAAATGAACCAACTGGTTTTTAAACGCCTGAACTTGACTCCAACTAAAATCGAGTCCCGACAAGAGCTTGGTGGTCGCCTCTTCACTCGTAATAAGTTCGGGAAGGGAAACGCCAGGTTTAAAATCCCCTGGCCCTGAGGCCGAGAGGACTCGGGCCTCAACCACGGTCTCTTTTTGCCAAGCCTCGTACGCACCAAGGAAATTCAACCAGGCTGCATCCACATCAACCGCACCCAACGCTTCGCCTTCTGCAACATTGGCCCCATTTTTCAAAAGTCCTTTTAGAGCTTCTCTGTTCCCCTCTGGCAAACTCTCGAGCGCCGCTAAAAGCTGAGTGCGATCTTCCTCACTTTGTCTTCCCAGGACCTCGCCCAACTTCTGTTCCGCCAACGACAAATTGTTGGTGACTGTCTGCATTTTGCCGCTTGAGTCATTGCTGGCTTTGGTGCGCCGGTTCCATTGGGCTGTGGAGGCTCGCATTTTTCTCCATAGAAGGCCTAGAAAAACAGCCTCTCCAGCAATTATAGAAAGGCCTGTGTAAAAATACTTTGGGGTCGTTACTGTTTTCCAAAAGAGATCGGTCGGGAAACTTTTTAGAGCGCTAACTTTAGCCGGTGACGGGGTGACTTCATTTGCCTTTTGTAATGCGATCGTAAGATCGGTCTTCCTTTTGATCCACTCTTCTTTGGTGGTGGTCCGGTTCATCTCCTGACGAATCTCGTCGAGCTTGGGGAGGGGGGTCTTTTCGGCCTCTACTTGAACTACCTTTGCCTGTTTATCCGAGTTTGCAGGTTCTCCCCGAGGTGCAAGGCCAATATCGCCGCGAAGCATGGCGAAGGCTAACGCACAGGCGGCCACACCGCCCACAATCTTCTGTTTGGTGGTTATCGGACCCGCCGCGGCAATCGAAGGGGAGATCGAACTGGCCATAACGCAAAACACCAAGAGGTGAACAACCGACTTTCGAATCTTAGGTAAGGTAACCAAAGGTCCCCCGAAATTGGAAATGAAACAGCGCGTTATATAACAGAAAAGAGGGCACTGGTGCAATTCTTAAGGAGCCGTCCCCCGGCCATACTTCATGATTTCAAATGGTTATAACTAGGACTAAATGGGTCTGAGCCTAAAAAAGAGGCTATTAACTAGCCCGAAACTGCTAGAAAAGCAGGGTTTGGGGCTGTATAAGGTGGGACCTGTGGCGGCATAGCCAAGTGGTAAGGCAGAGGTCTGCAAAACCTTTACCCCCGGTTCGAATCCGGGTGCCGCCTCCAAATTTCCCCCCCGCCTCGATGCGGTGGCCCCCCCAAAAAAAATCTAGAGTCATCTAGAGCCTTGTAGAGTCGGTATTTCCCCTAAACGCTCCTGTGCTATACTTATTAAGGATTCCAAGCCTAACCAGAATCCGAACCCCCACGACTTTTAGCCCAATCTAAGTTCGGATTCTCACATTCAAAAGAGCCACGCATGTCATCCAAAATGGTGCGTCTTCACGCGGTCCAAAAACAGTACGCCCCTGGTCGTTTCGCGTTGAACGACGTCACGTTCGAATTAGGGCGCGGGGAATTTGCCTATATCACTGGAAGCAACGGTGCTGGCAAGACCACCCTACTCAAAGTCCTATTCGCGATGGAGAAAGCCACTGGCGGTACCATTCTCGTAAACAACCGAGAGGTCAGCGCCCTACCACGAAATAAGGTCTCCCTCTTTCGACGCGAAGTCGGCTTTGTCTTTCAAGACTTTAAATTGCTTCCCGACTTAAGTGTCGCCGAAAATGTTGGATTGCCTCTGGAAATTCGAAACATGAAAAAGACAGAAATCCAACACCGGGTAAATGGCGCCCTAACCTTGGTCGGCCTCGGCGACCGCGGTGGAGACTTTCCAGGAAACCTAAGCGGCGGGGAGCAGCAACGCATTGCGATCGCTCGTTCGATTGTGGGAAAGCCGGCGCTTCTTTTGGCCGATGAGCCCACGGGCAATCTCGACAACCGCACCGCGCGTGAAATCATGTCGCTCTTTAATGAAATTCACGAGATGGGCACCACCGTACTCATTGCCACTCACGACGACGCTCTCATGGCGGAATACCCAGCACGAGTGATTGAGCTAGATCGCGGTAAAATTATTGCTGATCGCACGGCGGAGGCCTGACTATGAAACGATCCCTAAAACGTATCGCGGACGATTACCGACGCCACCCGTGGATTCACCTCATTAGCATCATCACTCTTTCGCTAGCTCTGTTTATCTTAGGCGGATTCTTCCTCATCTCCCGAAATGTACAGAGAATTGCTGAGGCTCCAGGTGCGGAAACGTCGGGCACCATCTATTTAAAAACGGGACTCAGTGAGACCGATATCAACACGCTTCGAGATCGCCTCCAATCAAAACCCATCGTTCAAAAAGTAACCTATAAAACCAAGGCCTCGGTGGCTGAAGAACTCAAAGAATTTCTTTCCCGTTACCGTAATGAACCGGTCGTGGGAACAGAACTCTTTCCCGATGTGGTTGAAGTCAATTTTATTGCAGGTGTCGACAGTGAAGCCATCAAAGCGCTTCGCGCGGAGATCCAAAATTACCCGGAAATTGAAGAGATCGACTTTTCCGAAGACTGGCTAGCCCAATACAAAAAATTTAGGCAGTTCGCCAACATCGTCGGAATTGTACTAATGCTCTCGGTGGTCTTGGGAACCAGCTTCATCATTGCGAACTTCATGGGAATGCGCCACCAATCTCGCCGTGAAGAGGTGGACATCATCCGTTTGATCGGCGCCGAAGAGAGTTTCGTCCTTGCCCCCTTTTTATGGGAAGCCATCACCGAAGGAATCCTCGGTGCCACTTCTGCCGTGGCCGGTCTGCTCTTTGCCCGTTCGTTAATGGGCGGTGTCCTGAGCGTCCAATGGACCTCGCTTCTAGGAATTAAAACCTGGCTATTCCTTTCTGCCTCGCAACTGGCCCTTGTCTATTTCATTGGTATCCTCATGGCAGTGAGCGGCGCGGTGGTAATTTTCTTTAAATTTCAAGGAAGCGCCACGCGATGACCGTATCGAATCCTATCGTTGGGGTTTTGATTGCAGCCTTCATCTGGGCACCACCTTGTTTGGCCTCTCCATTGGCCAGTGACCCGCACGAGGCGCGTACTAAAGCCGCCGAACTTAAAGGGGTCATTGAAAAAGAGCGGCCTGAATTTGATGTCCGTGAAAACCAGAAACGAGATGTTCTAGAACAGCTAGACCACTTGAATGCGGACCAAAACGCCGTCCGAGAACGTCTGGAGAAGATTAAAAGCGATCATCAAGAACTAACGATGGCTCTAGAAAACCTATCGATCGAAACTGAAAAGTACCGCGCCCAAGAAACTCTCTACCGCAGGCAACTACTCCATCTATTAAAAACCGTTTACGAGCTCAAGCAAGAGGGGCTCATCCGTTTTGTGACTCGCGGCGATAGTTTTAGTCAGGCTTTCTCCCGCCTCCGTGTTTTGATGAAGAGTTTAAAATCCCAGACCTTACTCTCCCGTCAATTCACAGAAAAAACACTGCGTCTCACGGAGAGTGAAAAGAAACTAACCCAAGCAAAAACGGAACAACAGAGACTTTGGACTGAGCTTAACGATCACCAAGAGATCCTGGCCTCGTTTCTTCAAAAGAAACATTCGATGCTTAAGTCTATCAATCGGAAGCAGGGTCGTTACCAGTCGCTTGTAAAGGAGTACCGAACGGTCTCCCGTCAGGTAGCCAGTCTCTTTGACGACCTAGAGTTAGATCGTGACCCCGCCAACGATATCAGCCTTACCAAAGGGTGGGCGCACCTACGCGGCAAACTTCCTTCCCCCTTAACAACCGGCACGGTCATTGGAAATTTCGGAAAATCCGTGAATCGTTCTTTCCAGACCGTAGTCTTTCGTAAAGGGATAGAAATTGAAACGAGTTACCAAACTCCCGTGAAT
>JAYVQZ010000312.1:0-6214 GCA_043776735.1 Deltaproteobacteria bacterium
GGGTGAAGTGTCGCACTATTCGACGAAACGAGAGGGCCCAAAAAAATTGGCTTAAGAGTCCAAATAGTTAAGTCCTGTCCAAGGATTGGGCAGCCTGAAAAGGTTTAGAAAAGTAACTATTTCACTGAATTGCTGGAAGTTTTAAACGACAACCCCCGTTAGACGTCCAAAAGTTAGTCAGCATTTTTTTGTTTTTACTCTCACCGAAGGTTCATTGAGAATTAGGAGATGCCTGACTCGTTCGACGCTAGCGCCCAACAGATCGACCTCCTAATCCAGAAGGGAGAGGGCGCGCAGGCGCAAAAGCAGATAGAAAATATTTTTAAAAAGCCGATTGCACGAAAAGATGCGGCAACAGCCGCAGCTCTTGCTTGGAGAGTGGGCCTTCCTCATCTGGGAATTCGTGCGCTCAACCCATTAGTGCGTCCCTCATCGCGAAGGCCTGAGCAGGCGAGCGCAGAAGAAAAGATGGAGTACGCCGGCTGCCTGGTGCGGATTGGAGCCACCGAGGAGGCCATGGTTCTTTTGGATTCTATTAATGCCCCTCAACTGCCCCGACTTTTATTGATAAAGGCTTTTGCACATATCAGCGAGTGGAATTACAAAACCGCGCTGAGTTACCTCTCAAAATACGTTCGCACGCCTGGACTTCGTCCGTACGATCGCATTGTTGGCAAAGTGAATTTGGCCGAGGCATTGATTCACGAAAAGACCTACGACAAAGCCCTTTTGGCGCTGAGAGACCTCCTTCACGAGTCCAGCTTGCGCCGACTCACTTTGGTCTATGGAAAGGTGCTAGAGCTCTCCGCCCATTACTGGATCGAACTAAAGGGATTTAAGGAGGCCAACAAGCATTTACGAATGGCAGAGAAACTCCTCCAAAAGACAAACGGAATAGACATCTTCTTTGTTAAAAAGTGGACCGCATTTTCTGCTTTCACCCAGTCCGGGGGGAAACCGGGATCCCAAACCCTTTTGAGTGACGTGAGAAAAGAGGCACAAAGCCTGGAGCATTGGGAAACCGTTCGCGACTGCGACCGGCTGAGTGCCGTAGTGACAAAGAATGACCTCCTATTGAAGCACCTTTTTTTTGGTACCCCTTATGAAGCCTTTCGCTCCCGCTATTTAAAAGAAATGGCAACGCCCGCAGACTGCGGAACGGAGTATATTTGGCAACTAGGCCTTAAGGCGAGCGCCCAAATAGATTTAAATCTAGCCGATAGATCATCCGACCTAAAGGGTTCCCTACCTGCCGGGGGCTTGCTCCACCGGCTGCTGCTTACGCTTAGCTCCGATTTCTACCGGCCGTTTCGCGTGGCGACTCTTTTTTCGCGCCTTTATCCAGGCCAGTTTTATAGTCCAACAAGCTCGCCGCACCGAGTTCACGAGTCAGTCAATCGTTTGCGAGATTGGATTGCAAAAGAGAAGTTGGGCTTGGTCTTAGAGGAGACGGGCGGAGGCTATCAGCTAACCTCAACCAAGCCCCTTGCCATTTGCGTCCCGCTGCGCGATCTGGCCCCCAGCAAAAAAACCAACTTCTTAACTCTGGTTCGAAAAAAATGGCCCAACAAGTCGTTTTCCGTCACGGAGATTAGCAAAGCGATGAATTGTTCTCCCCGATCCGCTCTCACTTACGCAAAAACCGCATTGGAAGAGGGGCAACTTTCAAAAGAAGGAAAAGGCCCCACCACCCGTTACCGGCTAGCCTCGTAAGATAGAAAAAGCCAAAAGGTACGAAGTACCTTTTGGCTCTAGAGATGGCGCGCTGCGCTGTTACCATATTGGTTCTTTTAAGAAATTTTTTTAAGAAATAGTCCATAAATTCCGATGAGATCAGGAACTCTTATGGACACCAGAAGGCGAGATAAAATTCGGCATGGATTCCTAGGAGTGCTGGCGTTTCTTCTTTTGAGCCTTGTGGGCCACTTTCAACCTCTGATGCAGAAAGCGGAGCGACTTAGTCTCGATCAGCGATACGCTCGATCCAATCGTAAGACAACGGCTTCCACTGACGTCGTGGTCATCGACATCGATGATCAGACATTAAAAAACCTTGCTCCTTATTATGGCCGCTGGCCATGGCCTCGACGGGTGTACAAAGAGGTTATTGAATTTCTCTCACTGGGAGAGCCGGCAGCGATCCTCCTCGATATCCTCTTCACAGAACAGATGAAAGGGACCGATGATGATGCGCAATTGGCAGAAGCCTCTGCCGCAGGAACTCATGTTTCCCACGCCTTTTCCTTTTTAAAAGAGCCGGCCGAGCAACGCAAAGGAGTCAATCCACTCCCTATGGACTTCAGTAAAAAATTTGCTCTTGCCATAGACTCTACGAATAGCTCGAAAGCGTTATTGATGGCCAGTTACCGCGACTATGAAATTCCACCCGATGATTTTTACAAGAAAATCAACCACGCCCATGCCGTCACCGTTGAATTAGATATCGATGGAAAGCTCCGCCGGATACCTCTCCTGTTCAACTATGACAAACAGACTTTCCCCAGCCTTGCTCTGGCCGGGATATTGGCCAAACTCGACTCGCCAAAAATTTCCGCTAATTCGTCTGGAGTACGAATCCGATCTCAAGGCCGTAGGGACATGATCCTGCCAACTGACAGTTCGGGGCAACTCCCTTTGCATTTTTATGACGTTGACCGGGCGCCCCCTGTCATTGCAATGGACGCTGTTGTCGCCTCAGCGCTTCAACTTCAAAAGGGAGAGGTTTCTGACCCCACACTTTTAAAGATCAACCCCTATGAACTCAAAGGAAAAGTTATCTTAATTGGAGCAAGCGCTTCCGGCCTAAACGATCTAAAGGCCACTCCCCTACACCCGAGCTACCCTGGCGTCTTACTTCAAGCCACCGCGATTTCAAACGCGCTAAAAGACGACTTTCTTACCATCGCCCCCCGATGGATCAATGTCTTGATTGGCATTTTTATCCTGGCTGTTATCTACACCTGGATGTTCACGGCGAGCCAGCTGTGGCTTAAAATTTGTTTCCCTTTCGTTTTTCTTTCTATGGTAGCGGTTCTATCCCATCTCATTTTCCGTCACTTCAACCTGGCCGTGGAAATGGCATTTCCTGGGGTCATGGGACTAGCGGCTACTATTCACGGGCTGGCGTATCTAATCCTGGTGGAAGAGGCAGCTAAGAGAAAGTTAAAGACGACGCTTTCCAAATACGTCTCCCCAGTAGTAGCCGACAAACTGCTCACCAGCGGAATCGATCCACGCGCTGAGATTGGCGCACACAAAGAGCTGAGCATCCTCTTTTCAGACATCCGCGGCTTCACCACAATTTCAGAATCGCTCCCTCCCCAACAGATTGTGGTATGCCTCAACACCTATTTAAGCCAAATGAACGAGACGATTTTTGAACACCTTGGCACCGTCGATAAATTCATTGGGGATGGTCTGATGGCTTTTTGGGGAGCCCCCTTGGACGACGACTTTCATGCGGTACGCGCGGTCCGCTGCGCACTGGCAATGCTAGGCGACGTGGTTACTCTTAGACAAAAAATCAGAGACGATTTTGGACTTAGCTTTGACCTTGAGATCGGCATCGGCATCAATACCGGTAACGTGGTGGTAGGAAATATTGGAAGCGAACGACACCTCAGTTACACCGCCATTGGGGACAACGTAAATTTGGCCTCGCGCATTGAAGGCATTACCAAGGTCTATCAGGTTCCCCTTCTTATCGGAGAACGAACCTACGATCTGGTGAAACAATCCGTCATTTGCCGCGTGATCGACAACGTCCAAGTGAAAGGAAAGTTGCAACATGTTAAAATTTATCAAGCGCTTGTCGACAAAGAGAGTCCACTGGCAGACCAGGCGATGGAACTTTCTCACAAATTCCAAAATGCGTGGACGGCGTATGAAATTGGAGATTTTAAAAACGCGCACTTTCTATTTAAAGCCACAGAAAAAGACTTTGACGGAGACAAACCAAGCCAAATTTATCAGGAGCGGTGTAAAAAGATGATTGCTGCTCCTCCTAAAGACTGGAAAGGAATCTATGTTCTACAAACCAAGTAAACTCGTATTCATCCTACTCTTCGCCGGTAGCGTATTTGCCACTGAATCCTCCACCCGGTTTGTGCAAACCAATCACATCGAAGTCAAACAGGAGGCAAACCTCTCGGCAAAAAAGGCGTTCGATCTCAATCGCGGGGATGAAGTCACTGTCCTGGAGACGAAAGACCTCTGGGTAAAGGTAAAGCGCGGCACACAAACGGGATGGACCTCAAAGGTCTTTCTCAGTCAAAACAAACCTATTGGAAAGGCTGACCTCTCTAAAGACGTTCCAATAAGCCTAGAGAAAACCAGCCGACGCCGCTCGCCCTCCTACACTGTGAACGCTGCGGCTCGCGGCCTTGCAGCAGATGAAAAAACCCGTGATAACTCTGACGGTTATAAGACCGACTACCCCGCGCTTAAAAAAATGGAAAACCGAAGCATCCCGCCCGAAGAGGTGGATAAATTTCGAGATGAAGCCAGTCTCCCTAAATGAACCTTATCCTGCGACCCAAGAAGGCCGAGGACCTTAACCGGTGTCAAACTGGTGCCCCCCGAAACGGGCACACGGAGAATCTAACCTGAAAACGCGTTTGCTAATTTTCCCCCTACTAACAATCTTAGGGATTGCTGCGTGCGCTTCGATGACGCCTAACGAGAAGTTAGCGGCCCAGTCTCAAGAGATAGCTAAGCAAACGAACGAAGAAATTTCGGTGGGTCGAAAAATGGCCGCGAAACTCCTTGGACACTTAGGCTCTTACGATAACGACAGAACCGCATTGAAGTACGTGGGACTGGTGGGCACTCTACTTGCGGCCCGAGTCGGTAGACCGGAAATTACGTTTCGCTTTGGCATTCTCAATTCAGAAAACGTTAACGCGTATGCCACCCCTGGCGGATTCATTTTTGTCACTAAAGGACTCCTCAAACTAGTAAGGTCGGAATCCGAATTGGCCTGCATTCTCGGTCATGAGATCGCGCACGTAAATGAGAAGCACATGTACAAAGAGTTTAACCCAAACGGTGATGAAGTGAGCGCGGGAGAAAGTTTCGTTCGCGTACTCTCTTTTGGCAGCTCCACCTTAGGTGGCTCGGTTTCTAAAATGGTCGATGCGGGTATGAAAGCGCTTCTTGAAGATGGGTTGGGTAAAGAAAAAGAAGATAGCGCCGATGAAATCGGCACGATGTACGCCTCTTTAGCAGGCTACCGTCCTTCAGGATTAGTTACTTTTTTACGGCGGGTGCCTTTCAAAAAGAATGAGCTTGGGAGAGGATATGCGCCGTTTCCCGAGCGACTTGCTCATTTAGAAAAAGTTATTTTAAAGAACGGGCTCAAGCAGCCTGACACGAGTCGAGAAACTGTATTGTCTGATCGTTTTAACCGATCTCTGAGTTCGTTTTCGAAACTACGGCCTTTAAAACAAAAAGGTAGACCGTGAAAATTTCAATTTTTTGCACCCTGATGCTTTCTCTCTCTTCTTTCTGCCTTCAGGCGGATGAATTTCATTACAAAGATCTTCTCATAGGAGAAAGGGCCTCGGGGCTCGGCGGCGCCTTCGTTGCCATTTCCGATGATCCCAGCGGCATCTATTACAATCCTGCCGGTATTGCCTTTGCTTCAGAAAACTACCTAAGCCTTTCTGCCAATGCCTTCACGTCAGGGAGCCAACGTTTCAAGGACGTCTTTCCTGGCAAAGACTACACGTACAAAAGCCAAAACTTTACGCCGTCTCTCTTTGGGTTCACTCAAGCTATTGGTCGCGGCCGGCTTGGGATAGCGGTGATGGTTCCCTCCTCCGAGCTGCTAGATCAAGATGACAGTATTACCAATGATGCTACCGCGGCTGACGTGCGGACGCTAACCCGCCGGTATTTTCGACAGGACAGCACTTATCTCTTTGGACCGGCTTATGCGCAAGAGGTAGCGCCCAACTTGTCCGTGGGAATCTCGCTCTTTGGATTTGCTCGAATGGAAAAGCTTATTGATAACCAACTAGTGCAAATTGATCCCTCAGGAGCCAATAAATATTTTATTCAAAACACCTATCTGGAACGGACGTCCTATGGGGTTCAGCCAAAGCTTGGAGTAGAGTGGATGCCCGCTCCGCAATGGTCGGTAGGACTTTGTATTTCCAAGAAGATCAACACAAGCGGCACCGGAAAATACAAAAACATCGCTACAAAGCTCAAT
>JAYVQZ010000313.1:0-6207 GCA_043776735.1 Deltaproteobacteria bacterium
ATCATGAAGCCGGTGGCAAAGCGGAAAAAGTAATGTTCGCGCTGCAGGATGCGATTTTGAAATCAATTAAGAAACGTGCGTAACCACCCTCACTGCCTGCGGAGCAAACACTGACTGAGATTGCCGTCGCGCCCCAGTTGGGGGCTTGTGACAAGTCAGAGAAAAATGATCTCTCGAACCAAAGGTCCGGGAGTCTCAACCTCAAGAGTCTACAGACTCATCCGTAAAATTTCCGCCGCTTGCTTAGTACCGATGGCCAATAAGAAAGATCCCAGTTTTGGCCCCTGGTTCTTGCCAATAAGCCCTTGATAAATCTCCGGGAAGAAAGTCTTAGCGTCGAGACCGTTTTTCTTCATGACTTCGTAGACCTGATTGGCTACTTCGTCTTCGGTGAGCTTATCCAGCTTGCCCGAATCCAAAAGCTCAATTACCTGAGTGAACACCGCCGGGTATTTGGTCTGGTACTTGGCTTCGGTTCCCGTACGCACTTTGAATTTGAACTCATCCGGAGCAAACTTGTCTATCCAAGTGAGAGCCCTTTTTGCACGCTCTTCAAAGCGATGGCGATCCTCATTCGTTTTTAGGCGGGCCTCATAATAATGCGACGCCTTCTGAAGGTTTCCCTGATGGATTTGCAGTAAATTACAAAGGTGCCGGAACGGGAACTGCGCTGGCATCACCGCGCCTACTTTCACCGGCTCCGGTTTTACCGTCGAGAGCTCATATATTCGCTTCTCATAGGTAACCTTTTTATCTTCGCCCGGTTCCACCCCATGCGCGTAGCGTTCGGTGCGATCGAATTCATCGTATGCCTTCATAACATCGAGATCAAAGGCGATAGAGAAATCAAGGTTGGGCTTTCGACTGGCAAAAAGCCAACGGATCACGGCAGGCTCATAAACCTCCAAAGCTTCGCCAAGAGTGATGAGATTGCCTGAAGAGGAAGACAGTTTGCTTCCTAACCCTTTGGCCAAGACAAAGTCGTACTGAACGTAAAAGGGGGCCTCTTTCTTCCACACCTCTTTAACAATTTCCTTAGCCGTGTCAAAAGACCCCCCTTGAGAGGAATGGTCTTTTCCCCCTGGCTCAAAATCAACCCCCTCCTGGGCCCAACGCATTGGCCAATCGACTCGCCACAGGAGCTTGACACCGGCTTCTTTCTCAAAATCTATGGTCAGTTCTGCTTTGGTCTCATTGCAACGATAAGCGATCGTAGAGGGGGGAATAAACGCGGTGACCGTGGTCGTGTCTTTGCCGGTGTTCTTGGAAAAAACACTCACGCAACACCAGTCTAAAGGAAGAGGCTCCGTGCGCGAGCGGTTTAGGATCTCAACTATCTTCCCCTGGTTTTCTAAGGCGGTCCGGATGCCCTTGGCATAATCCCCACGCCGATACCGTTCATTCTGACGGATGTACTCTGGAAAAATACCAAGCTGCGAAATCTCTTTTTCAAACTTCGCCTCAAAATGGGCGGCATATGAGGTCTCGGTTCCAAACGGATCGGGAATCACAGCCAACGGGCGACGAAGCTCCCCTTTGAGCTTTTCGGGGTTTGGTAGGTTTGCCGGAACCTTCCGTAAAGCATCGTAGTCGTCCCAGCTGTAAAGGAACCGGATGTCCTTGCCCCGTTCTTTCAGTGAACGGACCACAAAGTCCACGGTAATTACCTCGCGGAAATTTCCAATGTGGACCACCCCACTAGGGGAGATGCCCGAGGCGCAAGTAAACTTGGCCTTCGAAGGATCGTGTTTCTTTATCAGCTCATCGGCAGCCGTATCGGCCCAATGATGACTGGGAATTTCTTCTGTAGTCTTAGTGCTTTGCTTACCAGATTTTTGATTCATGGCCCTTTTCTATAGCATTTCTTGTCAGAGACGGCGAATTCCTACAGAATGGCTCCCTCATGAGTTCCCGACTGTGGCTCATTTTATTTCTTCTCACCGCGGCGATCGGGATATCAATCTGGATGTCGGGAGAGCGTTCCAAACCCTATGTGGAGGGAACGGATTCTATTGGGGCAGAGGCTCCCAAAATCGAACCTCACCGCCGCCAACTTCAGCCCGACCAACCAGACCCAGAACAATATGTCGCTCCCACCGCCAAACCTACGCCCAAGCCCACAGATAATTTTGGTTCCCCGCCGGCCCAAAAGGCAGAAGTGCTTCCGGGACCGGGCGATTCACAGCCCCCCGCCGCCAGCCAGGCTCCGTCGGTCCCGCCAAATACCAATGCCTATCCGCCTCCTCCCGTGGACGCGGGGGCTGGAGGGTACCCCCCTCCCGCTTACCCACCCCCAGCTTATCCGCCTCCTGCCTATCCGGACGGCGGTGGCGGTGCTGGCGGTTTTGAAGGTGATATCCCCCCTCCCAACGTTGGAGAGGGAGAATTTAATCCCGATGACAACGCCCCGCCTCCTGGCGGCGAAGGGTTTTAGTGTCCGTTACGCTTCAAGTGGGCTCCCGTTTTTTACGCCGAGGAACGGAGCGCGGCCGCTTTAGCCCCATGACCTTCTTTGCCTGGCTTGCCATTGGGGTGGGGGTAGGAGCCATGGCCTCCCTCCTCTCGGTCATGTACGGCTTTGAAAACTCCCTAAAAGAGAAATTTCTAAATGCCTACCCCCACGTTTTTGTTAGGCCCCATGCGGATGCCCAAGGGTTGACGGAAAGCCCTCAATGGGAAGAAAAAATAAGAGCCATCCCAGGCATCGTCCGGCTAGTTCCCTATTTAGAAAGTGAAATGATCATTCAAGGGAAACGCCGAGCTCTAGGGACCGTAGTCTGGGGCGAGCGAGAAAAAGACCTTGAGAATTATAAAGCCGGAGTCAGCGATGGGAAATTGCCATCGTTAGCCTCCAAAAAACCACAGGCCATGATAGGCAGTGAGTTGGCCAGACGTCTGAACATTGAAGTGGGCGATGATATAAAGCTTATATCCCCGCTTGGAAGGGGAGGCGCCTTCGGCATGGTTCCCCAAGCGGATACTTACGAAATTTCTGGGCTCTATACTTCGGGTCATTACGAATTTGATCAACAGTACCTCTTTCTTTTAATTGAGGACGCCCAAGATCTGATGAGGGTTCCCAAGGGAATTACGGGCTGGCAAGTGTGGGCCAAGACACCAGAGGAAGCCGATACCATTAAGATGGAATTGGCCGAGGCACTTCCTCCGGGTTGGGAGGTTCAAAGCTGGACAGACTTTAATGCCGCTCTCTTTCAATCTCTCAAACTCGAGCAGTTTGCGATGTTTCTAATCCTGAGTTTGGCTATTTTGATCGCGGTGATGAATGTTGCCATCACCCTGGTGATGCACGTTTCTCACAAGCGAAAGAACATCGGCATTCTCAAAGCTCTGGGAGCTTCCTCAGCCCAAGTGCGAGATGTCTTTCTTTGGCAAGGCGCTCTATTGGGTGGTGCTGGTGTGCTGCTAGGAGCGGTAATTTTTGGTACGTTTGTAGTTTATGTTCGCAGATTCTCGGACTACCTGTTGCCCGAATTTTACTACGATCGAACCATTCCTATCGAAATCCGCCCCCTTTCGCTGGGGCTAATCTTTCTTGTGGCGGGTTTACTCATCTTCATCGCCATTTGGTTCCCCTCGAAAAGGGCCGCCGCCCTAGATCCTATCGAATCCATCCGGGAGTAAACCGAGGCAGCCCGGAAAGTTGAGACTGCCCGACTTACGGCCCCAGAGATCCTGTAGATACGTTCTATCACGCCATCAGGCCTGGAAGTCTCAACCAGCTTACCTATCGGCCATTCACCTTTTTTAACGTTTTAACCGAAAAGGAGACGTGAAGGTTTGTCTTCTATTTTTGCCGCCACAGTTTCAGGAAAGGTGGCACCACGTATGGCCCGCTACTAAGCGCTTGGGGGTTTGGCTATTCTGCGCCTTCCACCTACTTTCCGTGGCGTGGTGGCTAATTCCTAGCACGGGTTACGGGACGGATTCGAGAATTGCCCCGGCGTTTAACTGGCTGGCAAAAATGGATGAGCAGCTGATTTCGTGGAAGCAGACAAAGGCTCAAGCCAACGCTTTTTGGATTTTCCCCTTAGAGAATTACAGCCTAGCCTCCACCACTTACCAATCTTGGCGAATGTTTGCTCCCAATCCGGTTAACGTTCAAATGTGGCTGGCCTCTTATCCCGTTATAGGGTGGAGAGAGCTGGGACCCGGTGAGGCCCTACCCGAGGGAGTTCCCTGGAAAGAACGGAGAATGCCCGTCTACGATGCGGTCAGCGTCTTTGACGGCTTTGATGGGATGGAACTTGCCGCGCGCATGGATCATTCCCCTTCTATTTATGGTTATGGATTTAAAGTGAGCGAAAGCGTTTTAGGTCTTTCAGGCGTTACTGTGTTGCAATCAATCGCGGACTGGAGCCTAAAAAAATATATGAAAACCCATGCGAAAAGGCCGCTTGGCTTTCATGTATTAAGATTTATTGCACCGATTGCGACGGAATTTAACTCGGCGCTGATTCCACGCAAAGCCATTAAGAGCAGCGTTGTTTTTTTTCATCACTATTAGACGATTATGAAAACCTTGGTAGATGCCCGACAATACGCCGCCCTTCGCATTGCCTTTGGGCTATGGACGCTGTGGTGCTTCCTCTCGCTGCTTCCCTTCTCCACTGAGTTTTTTAGCAACGAAGGTTGGTTGCCTCCCCAGATTGGCGTACTGACGGAGAACACCAAAACGTGGTCTATCTTTTACGCAGCAGCCCACCCCATTTATACTTGGGTGCTAATGATTGTGGCGATTGTCTCAGCCCTCACCATGACCATAGGCTTTCATAGCCGGCTGTCGAGTTGGCTCTGTCTTATTTTTGTTGCCTCTGTCAGCGTGCGCAACCATTTTGTATTTAGTGGAGAAGACTGCATTCTTCGAAATTTTCTCTATCTCATCGCGCTAAGCCGGTCGGGGGACGCCTGGTCGCTAGATAGTTGGATAGAAAGAAAATCAGGGCAATCGCTAGCCAAAATAGGCCCTGTAATGGCACCGATCTGGCCTTTGCGGCTGATGCAGGTGCAGGTGTGCGCCGTCTATTTTACTTCGGGATTAGCTAAGCAAAGAGGAACCGATTGGTTGGGAGGGCTGGCGACAATCCGCGCCATTCTAAATCCGGCGGTAGGACGGTTTAGCAACGCGTTTCTTAATCAATTCGCGCCCTTTTTTATGTCTCCCTTTTTCCATTTTTCTGAGCAAGTCACGCTTTACTGGGAACTCTTATTTCCCTTTCTCATGTTGCAGAGGCACCTTCGATATGGCGCTCTTGCGGTTGGCGTGATGGTCCACTGCGGAATTTTCATCCTCTTTCAGGTCCATTTTTTTTCTTTTGCGATGGTGAGCTGCTACTTGAGTCTAGTACCCGCAGAATGGATCACACGGTTCGGCCACCCCTTAATTATCGCGGCAGAAAATTATTGGGAACGCTTTGTCCGTATTGAAAAAACGGAGCGGCAAGGGCCGCAGAAGGAAACGCAAGTCTCAGATCGCAAGGCCGCGTAAGAACTAATTAGGAACTATAGTTGCTGAAAGAGTTACGGCTATCGATATTTCTCGATGTTTTACTAGTTACCTTTAATCAGCCCCGGCAAACGGACAATGTGCTTCGAAATAATTGTTGGTCAATTGGCCACCGCTGTTATTCCGACCCCGAACCACATAAGTTTCTGTCCCCATGCAATTCACGGTGACCACGGCTGACCCTGAGCTATTGGTACTTGTGTTGAGGCATGGCTGGCTTGCTGTCGGAGGGTTTAGGCCAGTGCCGACATCACAATAAAAATAGGTCACCGCCGTCCCGGGGAACTGCGTGGGGTAATTGCCCGATTCAAAGGGACCTGAGAGCTGGATAGTCAAAGTCATCGGCGCAGAGGGGGGGGAGACCGAACCTGCATAGCCGGCTCCCGCTGGCGCCACCAATATTCCACTTCCACCGTTAACACTGTCTATGTGCAAAGCGGCGACAGAACCCGAGGCCGAGCCAGAAGCCGAGCCAGAAGCCGAGCCAGAAGCTGAGCCAGAAGCTGAGCCAGAAGCTGAACCCGAGGCTGAGCCGGAAGCGGAACCAGAGGCCGAGCCGGAAGCTGAACCAGAGGCCGAACCGGAAGCTGAACCAGAAGCCGAGCCGGAAGCTGAACCAGAGGCCGAGCCAGAAGCTGAACCAGAAGCACTACCCGAGGCAGAGCCAGAAGCACTACCCGAGG
>JAYVQZ010000314.1:0-6201 GCA_043776735.1 Deltaproteobacteria bacterium
TTTTACGAAGTGCAGTCGGGTTTTCTTGATCTTCCACACTAATACACCGAACAAGAGAAGAACCGAACTGTGCACGCCCAGATAGTAGGGGAGGTTTCCCGGTTGACTTAGCATGAGCCCGATACCTGCTATAAGGAGCCAGGTAATTCGTCCCGTCTCTAGGCCTCGGTAAATAAAAAAAAGCGAGAGGGGGAGGTAACAATAAAAGCGGAAATTCCACCAAACTTGGGTGCCCCAAAAAACCGAGGATACAAAACTAAGGCAGATCAACAAGGTGGTGCGTGGGTTCCTAAAAAGTGCTCGGCACAGAGAGTAGGCTCCCAGCGTTAAAAGTAGGTGTTCAAGTGACATCGATAATTTGAAAAGGAGTAATGCATTCTTAATGCGCAGAAGAACGCCTATGACTCCGATGAAGTATTGGCAAAATCCAAGAGAGAAAAAATTATAAAGGTCAGAAGAGATACCGTAAGAGTCGAAAGGCCGCCAAAGGGGCAGTTCGTTGAAGTAGAAGGCCTCGTTGTAGGCGTTGTAGAATATTTGGTAGGAGAAAAGGGTGTCATGAAGAGGGAAAAACTCAAAGCCACTCAAGTAGTAAGGGAGATTGGCGAGAACAAAGAACCCTAGCACCGCCGCGAATACTTGGTTAATAGGGAACGGCGATCGTAGAGTTTGTAGTCTTCCCATAGGTGCCAATGGTTTTAAAAATCTGGTTAGTAGTCGAGTGGACTTAAATATAACTCAGGATGGCATATAGGTGCGCCGCACCGCATTTAGCCGCTTCCTTTGGCTTTGAGAATTAGGCCGAGGCTGTCTTCTCGGGTAGAATAAGTACACTTATAAACAGCCTCATTCCTTCTCAGAGAAGAATTAAAAACATGAATTCGTCAGCACAGGTTGTGAAACTCAGGCCGAACGCTAAATCCAAAGCCACCGATCCTTTTATTGAGCGGTACCACCAATCGGTAAATAGCCCCGAGTACACTCATTTTTTTAAGGAATATCCGCTGGGAGTCTCCTGGAAACTTACCGGCGAGGTACTACTTCGAGACCTTATTGCCTCTGGGAAATCTCCGGTGGAAAAGATCCACACGCTGCAGGACACCCTGCTTTTTTCTGTGGATCAAGACGATCGTCAGCTACAGGAACTCACTTTCCAATGCTGGAACCGTTTTTTTGAAAAGCGAGGAACCCCTCTTTTAAGCCTCCCCGAAGAGCTCCAAGAATCGAAATTTTGTCTGAATCGAAAAGCCTTTGAATGGAAAAATCGGCATTATTCTTTGGATTTTTTTTCTAAGCTAAATCTCACTCTAGAGATCGCCGAGGCGACTAAGGCAGGTTTACACCCCGAGTCCTTTCTGGAAATTGGGGCGGGGTTCGGACAGCTGGCACGGTTGATAAAGCTCAAATATCCCAAGGGCCGGTATGCGATTTTAGACTTGCCTGAGGCGCTTTATTTTTCTTCGAACTACCTGTTTCTTAATTTCCCCCAAGCAAAGCACGTATGGGCAAATGATGAGAGGGAGTTAAAAAGAGCGTTAGAAGAGGCCGATTACGACTTTTTGTATGTTCCCGCTCCCCTTTCGCAGTGCCTTAAGCAAAGCAAATTTGAGTTTGATGCGGCCGTCAATAAAAGCTCCTTTGGCGAGATGAATAATAAAAGTTCTGGGTATTACATCGAGCTCTTGCAGAAGCACCTCAATGTGAAATATGTTTTTTTGCTCAATCGATTTTTGAATTCAATGGATCCGGATCTGCAAAGTTACCGGCGTTAAGAGAACCAATGGTTCAATGATCTCGACGACAAGTGGAAATGTCTCAAATGGGAAATTGAACCAGAATTCACCAGATTTCCCTATAACGAGGTTCTCCATCACCGAGAACTGTTCTTGGTGGCAGAGCGGGTACCCTTTTCCCTTCCGGCCCAACCCATCGGGGATATTCTTTGTCAGAAATGGTACGCCTGCTTCACTAAAATTCCTTTTGCCAGACACTCAAACATTATCGCCGTTGATTTAGGAAAAGAGGGTGTGCTGGAAAGGTTGGTAAATAGCGTAAGAGTATCGCCAACCAAACCGGGACTGGATGCTCTTATTAAATATATCTTTTTACTTGAGGGGAAATTTCCGATTGAAGAACGTTTCTACTACACGAAACTCTATAAAAAACTTTTTCATAAACGACATTTCCTGGCAGCGGCCAACCCACTTCGTGTCTATACGCTGGCAAAGCGAATTTTAGCTTTGTTTGGAGCGGGATTTTTTTTAAGAAGGCCGCAACTGATCGCGTGGTCTGTACAGATGCTCCGAGCCGTGGGGATTAACCCGGCGGGGATTTACCATTTTCTGAAAAAACATCTATTTAATGAAACGGATAAAACTCCTTCCTCAGAGGGGCCAGGCACCTTCCAAATTAAATCAGATTAAAACGCCCAGTACGGTCCGGTACCTAAACTCGAAGTAGTTCCCACAATCCCTACATAAACGTTTCGCCCAATAAAAAAAGGAAGGCCCCAGTCGAAAAATTGGGAGGTCTCCGATCCCGCCTCAACAAAAACAAATTTACCAGTGGCAACAAGTTCGAGAAAATTTCCTATTTGGAATCTGACCGCTCCTGTTTTTGCCCCGACACTGGCCGTATCGGTACCTGACAAATTCGTGAGACTGCTCGGACAGTAGAAGCCAGTAAATTTGGCATTGGTGCTTGCGCAGTTGGTAAGATTAGGCGCTGAGGGGAAATAGTAGGCATTCGATCCGCTATCAATAAATCCCGCGTAACTCTTACCATTGAAATCGGTTTTAAATTCCCCTGAGCTGGCATCCACAGAGAACGTGGTGACGTTTCCGGGAATATTGTTCGTCTGGGTTCCTATTCCCAGCACCAAGTAGCCATCGATAGAATCCACTCCGCCAAAACCGATGGACGGGAGTTGCAAAATCACTCCATTATTGTCTTTGGGAAGGGCAGACACTGGATTGGTCACTTGGTTAACCAAAGTGGCCGTTGCGGGGCTGCATGTGGCGCCAGTGCAGCCGAAGTAAATTCCATTATTCGCCTTTGTCACGCAGGCGTCCCCACAGTCCTTTGCCAACAGGCCGATTCCTAGAATTCCGTTTAGGCCTCCCTCCGAAGGAGAGGGGGAAGCCCCAGGACAGTACGCCGCGGAATTTGAAAAGGTGGAGTCGATGACTTGGATGGGAACCTGAACCGCAGGTTCGTTCCCTAAGACAATACTAGCCATCTTAACGGGTCCCCAGTCACTGGTTCCATCCACAAATTGCTCACAAGTGGCAAGGTTTTGAGCGCCCGTCGTCAATTGAGTTAGCGACAATGTGGCCACCAGGGGCTTGTAGATGCGAAGTCCCGTGCTTCCGGTATCGAGCAATATATCGTTGACCGTCACACAGGTTGAAGTTCCCGGGTTGCATACTTTAATGCTTACGCAGGGTTTATTCATGTAGCTCAATTTGGCACAGGTAGAGCCATTGACCGATAGCGCGACTACATTATCCCCGGTGACGACAGGTAAGGTAGGTCCGTTGTGAGGATCGATGGAAGGGACGCCACCAGAGCTGGAGCCGCAGCCCGCTAAAAACAGCAGGTGCATAGGTACCAGTAAGATTATGAGTTTATTGAATCGCATCGGGAGTCACTCCTGCCGGCAGCAAAGCCGGATCAAAGGCATGCCCCCGCATTTGCCGCTGGTGACCCGATCTTTCTATGACCAGGCGCCCCCCTTTTACTTTTTGGTGCCGCCGGCCGCCGGGCCGCTTTTTGGTTTGCTTGAGGGTCTCCTCGTAGTCTTTTTTGTAGGCTCCTAAAAGCGGAGCCAGGTGGGGATGGGTGAGCCCATTCCAGGCCACTCCAAAAATCAACTTTGCCTGGTTGGAATACTCTCTGACCAAGCAGCAGTCCGTTTGAAACTCATCGACCGTGTACCCGGTATGAGGAGTCGTTTTGCGGTTAGTGCCCCCAAGCGAGGTGCGATCTGAGTTAATGGAATCCGCCGGTTCGCCAAGCCCGGCTTCCAAGCGGACTGAGCCCACATGAAAAGCGATCAGCAAAACGAAAGGGGCAGTGGCAACTATTGTGCGCAGCTTCATGAAAAAGAGGCCTCCAAGGGCAAGTCAACAGTGTACCGCGAGACAATCGTTTGCGCTTGAAGAGGCTGACAAGAAGAGGGCCATGGATAGAATGTGCAGAAGGACTAAAAGCAATCGGTCATTGTATCAGATTTGTTTTGCGTAATTCGAGGTAAGCCTGGCGGTACTTTTGTTCATTGGGATTGGAAAGCATTCCCGCTGTCAATCCGCTTTCTAAGCCAGCCCCGCGGTGCAAAGCATCGGGCAAGAATCCGTGGGGAAGCTGATAGAGGTAATCACGGCTATAGTAAAAACTTCTCATCTCAAATCGGTCGATTCCGGCATTTCTCAGGGCGAGTGAAATAATGAGGTCATCGGAATAGCGGCACTCAGCACTCAAGGCTGCCCACGATTGGATCGTTTCAAAAGGGACTTTCTTTACCGGATAAACGATTGCAGCGTATCCCTCAACAACGTCGACCTTCCGCATAGAAAGGTCTTCGGATAAAAAACGATCCAGCTCCGCTTCGCTTGGAATGTCGTTGATGCCCCAATAGGAAAGCGGCACTCCCGCACCGCCAATTGCAGATTCCGGAAATCGGGCACTTGCCGTAATCATTTCATTTACCATTCCGGCCGGATAAATCATGTCGTCATCGATGGTAATGACAAGGGGTTGATCTTTTCGCTCCGAAAGCCACCGTACAGCTGGGACTAGTTTGGTGGCGGGACCTAAGTCGACAGGGATTCTTAGAATTCGGACTTTTGGATAATCGGCGAGTTCCTTGGGAATGTCGTACTCGCGGCCATCTCTTCCAAATCGCTCTGGCAGTACCACCAAGACTTCTGTGACGTTGGTGGTGTCCAAACCTTTGATGATCTTAAGCAAATGGGGAAGGCGGGTGGGGCTTGTAGTCACAGAGACAAAAACGGGATGGGTCTTAAGATAATTCATTATCTCGGGTGACTTTGCCAGTTCTCTTCGCGGGTAGGACGTTAGGCTAGTGATGCGCCGGCTGCCTGTAATTTCAGCTCCGTAAACTAATGCTGATATTTCGTGGTACTTGCGGCGGGAAAAACGAACAATCTTGCCTGAGCAATCTTCAACCAGCGCCCCCACAGATCGGGTATCAAAACGAGCGGAATGGCCCAACGTGGGAAGAACAAAGAGAATGAGTACGAAATAACGGGAAAACATATTCAGCCCAAGAGGTTAGTTTATTGTTCGTGAAACGGCAGAGATACCCCCTGACACACCGCGGCGCAAGTGCGGGGAGGTCCTTTTCGCAGAAAATCGGCACGAAAAAGGGACTAAAGCACGACTCATAAAGGCCGTTGCCTGAATCCTGCTTCCTTTTGAAGTAACGAGGGGGTCATACGGCTGAGCGCTTGGCAATTGCCCACAACGATTGCCCAAAAAAGGACCGAGTAAGGGGGTCGATAAAGCGAGAAATTGGCTGAAGGTATCGATCAAAAATCTGTATTTGGCGATTCACTCTGGGATCGGAAAGTCCCGATGGATTTACGTAAAGAGAATTTACCCACCAACCAATTCCGCCCACTGGATTAAAAAAGGAAAGACTGGAGATCTCGTAGCCAGCACTTTGCAGTCGCTCTTCCAACAGGTTGCGCGAGTAGCGCCGATAATGGCCAGCCATTTTGTCCATCGGTCCATAGAGAGATTGGTGGGCGGGAACTAGAAGCAAAAGATGTCCGCCAACCTTTAAAGTGGCACGCAGGTGGGTAAGGGCACCCACGTCATCTTTAATGTGTTCCAAAACATTCAAGCAAACCACGGTGTCAAAGGCCGCCAATCCCACGGTCTGGGGAAAGTTTTGATCGCTGATGTCCCCCACTGCCACGCGAATATTTGGCAGGCGCTGACCTAGCTGGTTCACACATTCCGGATCGGCATCTACAGCGGTGAATGACTCAGACTGTTTAGCCAGAGCATCCGAATATTGGCCGTGCCCAAATCCCACTTCCATTGTCTTGCCCTTGGTATAGGACCTCATGAAATCGACAATCCAATTGTGATAATTGACGGCGTCAGGCAAGGCAGAGCTCATGGTCTGAAAACCAGTGGGCGTGTTCATCAACGTAGTTCCTTTCGTGCGATGAG
>JAYVQZ010000315.1:0-6178 GCA_043776735.1 Deltaproteobacteria bacterium
TTTTCCCCTTGCCACCTATCTCAGGGTACTTGGCGTAGGAAAGGTCATTACCTTCAATTATAGTTGGAATGCCAGTGTGGAACAGGCGGCGCGTGAGCTTCGGGATTTTATGAAAAAGCAGGTCAGAGGGGGCCGCGTCGATCTCGTCTGCCACAGCTTGGGTGGCGTGATTGCACGAGTCTATATCCAGCAGCTAGGGGGGGCCCGTCGGGTAGACCAGTGCATTACCTTGGGCACGCCCCATGAAGGAACTTACAACGCTTATTGGGTCGCTTCTAAAGTGGGAACCGACTTAAAGCCGGATTCTAAACTCTTGGCGCGCCTTAAGGCCACAAAGGCCGCAGCGGCGAAGGTAAAATATTTCTCTATCGTGGGCGGCTCCGACAACATCGTCATTCCGCGGGTTTTTGCCTCCACTGGGGACGACGTGAAATACCTCCCCAATTTGGGGCATTTGGGAATGCTATTTAGTCCGACGGTTTTTAAGGAGATTGGACAGCGGCTTTTGGGGGCAGAGCCAGCTATCGGGTGAAATGCTGCGCTAAGCCAATATTGGGCATCTCCAGTAACTTCGGCAATTCCTTTTTTTTTTCCAACAGAATTTTTCAGATTGCGTAGCCTGCAGAGTCTTCTAGACTTAGGCCGCCCTCATAATTTGCCTTTGATTCGGAGTCCCCAATGGCTGAACTAAAAAATCAAAACTTCATGCGTTCTCTCTGTATGGGAGAGATCTTAGAAGAGATCATTTTCCCCTTTCCCAAAATTAACAAAGAAGAGGGAGAGACCCTGAAGACCCTTGTCGATTCCTTTTCTTCCTGGTTGAAGGGAAAAGACGCGGACTTCCGCAAATGGGATGTGGCCGGAGAAATGCCCAAAGAGTTCGTGGAAGAGATGAAGGCCTTCGGACTGTTTAGTTTGGTGGTTCCTGAAGAGTACGGCGGTTTAGGATTTTCCAGCACCGCTTACTCACGAGCCCTTCAAGAGGTTAGCCGGTACGACTCGTCTGTGGCATTAACCGCGGGAGCCCATAGCTCCATCGGCATGAGAGGCCTAGTTCTGTTTGGCAATGAAGAACAAAAGAAGCGCTACCTGCCCAAACTGGCTACCGGCGAAATGATAGCCGCCTTTTGTCTCACGGAATCAGGTTCGGGTTCAGATGCGGCGTCCATTAAAACTCGTGCTGAGAAAAAAGGGGACGAATGGATTCTTACCGGGGAAAAACTCTGGATTACCAACGGCGGGATTGCTGACTTCTTTACTGTTTTTGCAAAAACCGAAACCGCTGCGGGAAAAATGACTGCCTTTATCGTCACACGCGATATGCCAGGGGTCACCAATGGCCCTCATGAAGATAAAATGGGAATTCGGGCAAGTTCCACTACTACGGTGAGCTTCGACAATGTTCGCCTTTCCAACGCGCAGATTCTAGGTGAGGAGGGGCAGGGATTTAAGGTGGCTATGAGGATTCTCAACAACGGACGTACAGGCCTTGGCGGCGGTTGTATCGGGGGTATGAAAAAAATGATTGGGTTGGCCACTCAGCACGCCAATCAGCGCACTCAATTTGGCAAACCGATTGCTACGTTTGGACTGGTGAAACAAAAGATCGGCCACATGGTGGTGGAATGCTACGCCACCGAAGCGGTAGTTTCGATGGTCGCTGGAATCGTGGACAACAAATACGATGATTACGCGGTGGAGGCTGCCATCAGCAAAGTGTTTGCCTCGGAATGCCTTTGGAGAGTTTCTGATGAAGCGCTTCAGATCGCAGCCGGTACGGGCTACATGAGAGAACTTCCCTTTGAACGAATGATGCGCGACGTTCGCATTAACAGAATCTTTGAGGGGACCAACGAGATTCTGCGTCTTTTTATTGCGCTCACCGCCATTCAGGATGCGGGGGCACAACTCAAAGAGGTGGCAAGCTCTCTAGGCAATGTGCTTTTGGAACCGATCAAAGGGTTTGGCGTTTTGTCAGAGTACACTCGCCGTCGGATGACCCAGGCTACTGGATTTCGTGCGGCAACGATGTCAAAGGCTCACCCCTCGCTGAAGGCGCAGGTTGAGATTTTTGAAGAATGCACAAAAAACCTTTCTGGCGCCGTGGATAGGCTGCTTCGAAAACATGGCAAAGCGATCGTAGGAAAACAGTTTGCCACTCGCCGCTTGGGCGACATCATGATCGATCTCTTTGTCCTTTCTTGCGTGATCAGCCGTGTGACGGCATCCATCCAGGAGATAGGCGAAGAGAAAGCCGCAAAAGAAAAAGAGATCTGTCAGGTCTTTGCTGGCCAGGCTCAGCGTCGTATTCGCGGAAACTTTAACAAGATCGATGTGAACGACGACGAACTAATCTCATCACTGGCCGATCACGCGCTGGAGTCTGAATCTTTCGCGTGGGATACGATTTGACGGTAAAGAAGTTAGAGGCCGAGAACGGCGTTAAAAACCGACCAGTAGGAGGTGGTGCTGGGGACAAGATCTTGCCTTCCATACCACCAAAAGTATCCGCCAACGTAATGGGGTTGATTGATGGACATGGAGTAATACCGTTTTATGTATTCGTTCTTGCGGTTGCTAAACTTGGTGCCAACCTCGCCAAAACCGATTCTAGAATTGGGAAACATTTGGGCGAGTCGTGCAAAGACCGGCTCCCATTGGGGCTTTAGGTTATTGCAGTCATCTTCGTAGTAACTAATGAGTACGTAATCTAGACCATTTTTCATTCGGTCGGGAACGTTTTTATCGGCCCAAGTAAACATCTCGTTGGCCGGATTGGACCAGCACTCTTCATTGTAATAAAGTGTCATTTCCGTTACGCCATTTTTTTGTTTCACAAGATCGTAAGCAGCGGCCACCTTGTTTATGACCTCAGAGGCGTTGCCCACCCATTCTCCGTTGATCTCATTGCCCACTTCCCAGATATCTACCTTGCTACCCAAGGTATCTAAAAACTCCTGCGTTCTTTGTACATAGCCGCCCACGCTGTAGCTTTTCACGAAGAAGGAGTCGAGGATCTCCCCCATCACGTAACTTACGTCATAAATAGCGCTCACGGCGCTGGCATACTCGGTAGCCGGCACGTTTTCATCAAACACAATGCGAGAGGTGGGTTTTTTTCTAAGCTGACCAAGAGAAGGCACAATTTGGTTTACGCTATAAATTGAATCCAGTGTCAGGCCGTACAATGAACCCGCTGGAATTCGGCCGGTGCCGCCTAAGCTTCCCGGGAGAGCAGCGGGTGCTGTCTCGTCCTGCCGGTTACCTGAGTCCCCATTCCCCTGCGATGGCCCGTTCTCTCGAAAATCGACACTATTGGAATGATTGCTAAGTCGGCTGCAACCCACGGCGGATAGAAAAACAGTGATAAAGACTAAGGGGAGGGATTTTCCAAAATTAAAGTGAGTCGATTCCAAGGCTGGCCCCCCTTAGTAGTGTGGCCAGCAATGATGTTGTAGGTATTTAGCCCGTGTGGAGTGAGCTTCACAATCGCCGGCCCGAACGGGAGAAATCGCCGGTTTTCGTAGGCAAGGGCCGGCAGCCAGGCTAATTTATGTGAATGCCCTCACAAAATGAGTTGTCGGCCCGGGCCAACCCGCTAGAGCTAGTCGT
The DNA here is from genome assembly GCA_043776735.1 of Deltaproteobacteria bacterium. Classification (GTDB taxonomy): domain Bacteria; phylum Bdellovibrionota; class FAC87; order UBA2466; family UBA2466; genus JBGSST01. The sequence goes on from JAYVQZ010000315.1 coordinate 3,613, forward strand.
AGCCGGATTTTCAATCGCCATTGCGCTTTTTTACGTGGCCATTGCTACTCCTGGATTAGAGCGAGAGCCACAGGAGTGGCTCTATTGGGGCATGTTAGCGTTTGGGTATCCTCTTCTGCTGACGCTTTTGGTTTGCGGCTTTTTTACTCGAATTCGCCTCTGGTTGATTGCCGCTTGCGTAATCCATCTGGGGTATGCGCTCTTTACTAGTGCCGTGATTTTCTTTCCCAAACTGATGGGGCGATACCCAGCGTCTGGTTTGGACTTTTTTATCTGCGGTATTTCCGTGGGCATAAGTGCCTCGGCACTGGCCTTTCTCGCCCGTTGGCTGTTAAGAAATTTTTTTCTTTTCTCTAAAGAAACCCCGTCAACCAGGGCAGTCATTTTGTTGGCCGCAGTATTGGGCTGTCTCTTTCGAAATGGGGAACATCCGGTTGGTTTTCCCCTTTTCTATTGGCGCCACCTCATCGACTTCGTCGTGTTTGGGCTATTTGGATGGTTCTCGTGGAAAGTTTTTTTTGGCGATACCGCTGCCCCAGAAGGCCAGATTTCGAAGGGAATATCCTGGTTCTGGTATCTTCTATTTGCTTTATGGGGCATGCAGCCCATCAATCAGCCCAGCTGGGTCTCTCTTCATCACTGGTCCTACTACGCTGGCCCCATTGAGCTCATTCGAAATGGGGGAAGGTTTCTTTATGACGTCCCCAGCCAGTATGGTTTTTTAAGTCTTCTGTTTCCCGCAGCACTCCCCTTTTCGGCGTTAACGTCGGTTCAACTATCCGTTGCCTGTGTGCTCTTTTTTCAAGCGTTGATCCTGTATCGCGCTCTACTGGCACTGCCGCTCAAGAGACACCGAGAGATTTGGGCTGGTTTGGTGGCTATGTCTTTTGTTTACTGGCTACCTGGAGACCACAATGAATTAGGAGCGCTTACCTATCCCAACACATCGGCCTATCGGTTTTTTCCAGCTTTTTTGACTGCGCTCTTTCTGTCCGGCTCTGATATCAAATGGCTCTCTTTGGGAAAGAGGCGTTTGGCCCTAGCCAGCGCGTTCGGGGTGGGATGTTTTTGGTCTTTAGAAAGTGCCGTCTTCTGTATAGGGGCCTGGGGCTACGCCATGGCAGCCGAAGGAGCCCTTTTAGGCAGGACTCGATCAACAAGCAACCGGGCGAAAGAGTTCTTAAAGAACTACGCTACGCCATGGGGGGGAGTGGCGGCCATTTTTGCTGGGACTGAAATTTGGTATCGCCTTCGTTACGGATTACCGCCTGATTGGAGAGGCTATTGGGAATATTCCAAAATTTACTCGGACAGCTTTGCCCTTTCTCCAATTACGCCTCAAAGCGCTCTCAATTTGGCGCTAATTTTATTAGCCGCGGTTGGCACTTTTCTCATTGCGGAAATACGACACAATCCCCAAAAAGAGGTGCCTGGGCGATTCGCTTTTTGGGGAATCATCATTGCTACCTTCACATACTTTGTCGCTCGGAGCGAGCCAATTAACGTCATTACGCTCCTTGGGATTTGGCTCCCCTGTTTTTTTCAGATCTTAGCGTTTTCTTTTTCTCAAACCTCGGTGGTGTGGAAACGCCATTTGGTTTTAATGGCGTTTCTTATCACGGTAATCTTCGTTCCCTTTTCTATTCCCAATCCCACAAAAAAGACTTTGGGAAATTCAGCGCGCGGGTGGGCTCGGTTTTTTGGGCTTCCTAGTAAAATGATTGTGGTCAAACCAGAGACAACAGCGATTGCTACGGCCCATGATCTCTCTTTGCCATTGGCCAACCTAACTTTGATGAAGTTTCCTATACCGCCAGTTTCCACACCAACGTTCGCTTTAGTGCCCTGGCTACCTGGCCACCCCTTTGAGCATTTTTGCCATTTGCCGTCCGCACGTCGCGCCCAATATTTGGAGCGGTTTTTAGTCCATGCGGCTGAACGTGCTCAATTGGTTCGCGAAGAGAGTTCTCAGGAGCCTTGCGCTATGCAGACATGGAAAGTCATCAACCGTTATTACATCAGAGAAAGCGGAGTTCCTATCGCTCCTAATTTGATATTGGAGACTTACCGGCTTCGTTCAAAATCGACTGATCCGCCAAGCAGTCCTGTGACTCCACGGCTTTAAGAAACCAAAGGGCGGCTAATAGCGGGAGGGTGTATTTGTCCCAGGCAATGTGAGCCTTGGTCATGATAAGCGCATTGGCAATGGTGAGCAGGCCGGCCAGTGTCCAATCAAAGAAACGGACCACGGCAAGGCAAGCAAAGAGGTAAATCGCACCGATCCGAAAGCAATCGGAGAAGACCAACCTAAGAGTCTTATCGAAATATCCCATCTCCCGAAAGGGATAGCCTTCAGGATTTCCCATGGGCGGAAACAGCGCAAAGAAACCCAGAAGAGTGAGCAGGAGTGCGACAATGAGTTTTCTATCACGGAGTTTTTTTTTGAAAGAATCCCTAGAACTGGAGAAAAGCAGAGTCTCAGGAATGACGTAATAGAGACCAACGCAGGCAAGAAAATACCCCATATTTTGCGGCAAAAGGCTCCACGTCCCAGAAGTGGCGACAA
>JAYVQZ010000316.1:0-6145 GCA_043776735.1 Deltaproteobacteria bacterium
GCCAGGGTCCTAGAAGTACTTGGAGCTTCTTCGGAGACACTGTAACTTTAGATTTTTTGTCAGCTTTTTTTGCAAAGTGACGTGCCGTCTTGCGACAAACCGCAGCAATTTCTCGCTCCAGATTTCGCACACCAGCCTCGCGGGTGTAGTGGCGAATCATGTCTTCCAACGTACTCGTGGGAATCTCAATTTTATTTTCATTAAGGCCGTGCCGACTCACTTGTTTAGGAACCAAATGGCGAATCGCTATCTGAGTTTTTTCCTCTTCGGTATAGCCGGCGAGGTTGATTACTTCCAGACGATCCAATAACGGCCACGGTATCGTATGTTGAGAGTTTGCCGTCGTGATAAACATAACGCTGGAGAGATCGTATTCAACTTCAAGGTAGTGGTCAGAGAAGAACTTGTTCTGCTCGGGATCCAAGACTTCAAGTAACGCGGCACTAGGATCTCCACGGAAGTCGTTGCTCATCTTGTCCACTTCATCGAGCAAGATAACCGGGTTTATAGTCTCCGCCTTCTTCATTCCTTGAATTATTTTTCCTGGTAGAGCCCCAATATAGGTACGACGATGGCCACGAATCTCGGCCTCATCGCGAACTCCACCCAAGGAGATCTTCACAAAGGTGCGGTTTATTGAGCGGGCAATGGATCGGGCTAACGAGGTCTTCCCCACACCAGGGGGTCCCACTAGGCAAAGAATGGGCCCTTGAATCTTATCGACCAAACTTTGTACGGCAAGGTGCTCTAAGATTCTTTCTTTAACCGTATTCAATCCAAAGTGATCCTCATCGAGCACCTTTTCAGCCTGATCCACGTCAATTCGCTCTTCATTTTTTTCTGACCAAGGGAGGCTTACCATCCAGTCGAGGTAGTTGCGAACAACCGTGGCTTCGGCCGACATCGGAGACATCATTTTGAGTTTCTTAAGTTCAGTTCGAGCCTTCTTTGCTGCCTCTTCAGGCATCCGCTTTCGCTTGATCGCTTTTTCAATTTCAAAAAGCTCGTTCTTAAACTCGTCTCTTTCGCCAAGTTCCTTTTGAATCGCTTGCATCTGCTCGTTGAGGTAGTACTCCTTCTGCGAGCGCTCCATCTGCTTTTTAACGCGGCTTCGGATTTTTTTCTCTACTTGCAGGATCTCAATCTCACCCTCAAGCAGGCCGACTAACCGTTCCAAACGAACACAGGCATCGGTGAGTTCCAAAAGCTTTTGCTTCTCTTCAACCTTTATATTTAAGTGAGGAACAATCGTGTCGGAAAGCTTGGCCGGGTCTTCGATGGCAAGAACAGACATAAGAAGTTCCGGCGGAATCCTCTTATTGAGCTTCACATACGATTCAAAAGTCGTTTTAATGCTGCGGTTATAGGCCGAAGCCTCAACTTCGGAGCGCACCGTCTCCTCAAGCGCTTCCCCTTCAACCCGGAAGATGCTGTCTGTTTCTAAATACTTGGTTATGCGAACGCGCTGAACGCCTTCTACCAAAACTTTTAAGGTGCCGTCGGGAAGGCGGAGCAGTTGAATGATATTTGCCAAGGTCCCGATCGGAAAAATGTCTCGCTCTTCGGGATTATTGTTCTGCGCCTTTTTTTGGGCAGAAAGAATAATCTGTTTTCGATTCCCCATCGCCTCCTCAAGCGCCCTAATGGACTTTTCCCTACCCACAAAAAGAGGTACGACCATATGGGGAAAGACGATGATGTCACGAAGGGGAAGCAGACAGTACGATTGCGGCTCTGATGATTTTTTGATCATAATAGAGCTCCTTTGGCTTGAGTGGGGTTGTTCGCCAAAATACCGAACGATGTCTTAATAATTATATCTACTTTCCACAGAATGTTCACAGATCAATAGAAGTGCGGAGCGTCGAACTCTAACGCACGCAGTTTGACAGGAATAACTTTCCACTGACCGCTTTAAAAATTGAAGTGAAGAGACCCTGTAAAAAAGGAAAGGGCATCCCCAAAGGAATGCCCTTTCTATAAGTCCCTATTAAAAAATCCATCGCCCAACAGGCGGCGAGCTCTATTAAGCGTTTTCGGCCTTCTTATTATAGCCAGGCGGAGTCGTTGTTGTGGTCGGGGCGACTTCTTCCGTTGCCGCTCCAAACACCAATTCAGGCTTTCCGCTCTTGTTGATTACGTCCTCATTGATGATGCACTCTTTGAGGTTAGGTATAGAAGGAAGCTCGTACATGATATCCAGCATCGAGTTCTCTAGAATCGACCGGAGTCCACGAGCCCCTGTCTTGGCTCTCATGGCATCTCTAGCGACTGAACTTAAGGCGCCTTCGGTGAAGGTCAGCTTTACGTTCTCGTACTCGAATAGTTTTTGGTACTGCTTCATGATCGCATTCTTGGGCTCAGTGAGAATACGGATTAACGACTTCTCATCAAGCTCGTCCAAGGTCGCAATAACAGGCAGACGGCCAATAAACTCAGGAATCATTCCAAACCGCAACATGTCCTCAGGCTGAACCCGATGAAGCGCATTCTCTTTTTTCTTATCCGTTGCCGTCTTCACATCAGCGCCAATTCCCATGCTCCGCTTCGTTCCCCGGGCTTCGACAATTTTGTCGAGACCAACAAAGGCGCCACCGCAGATAAAGAGAATGTTGGTCGTATCCACCTGCAGAAATTCCTGCTGAGGATGCTTGCGTCCGCCTTTAGGCGGGACGTTCGCTCGGGTTCCTTCGAAGATTTTCAACAAAGCCTGTTGAACACCTTCCCCGGAGACGTCGCGAGTGATCGAAGGATTTTCCCCTTTGCGGGCAATCTTATCGATTTCGTCAATGTAGACGATTCCCTTCTGGGTCTTTTCAATGTCGTAGTCCGCGTTCTGAAGCAGATAGAGGATGATGTTTTCAACATCTTCACCGACATAGCCGGCTTCTGTCAGAGTCGTAGCATCGACAATCGTAAAAGGAACCTTTAGGAGACGAGCCAAAGTCTGCGCAAGAAGCGTCTTGCCGCTACCCGTAGGTCCGATCAATAGAATATTACTTTTTTGAAGTTCAACCTCTTTGGTCTCGCTAGCACCAGGCAAGCGGCCACCACTGATGCGCTTATAGTGGTTGTGCACCGCTACAGAGAGAGTCTTCTTGGCCCGGTCCTGACCGATAACAAAGTCATCCAAAACCGTTTTGATCTCGGCAGGCTTCGGGATCCGAGTGGTACCAGTCTTGATATCCTCTTTTTCGGCCTCCTCTGCGATGATGTCGTTGCAGAGCTCTATGCATTCATCGCAAATATGGACGGTCGGTCCCGCGATGAGCTTTTTCACCTCGCGCTGGCTTTTGCCACAGAAGCTACAAACTAGATTTCCGAAACTATCACTATCTCTTCGGCTCATGGGAGCCCGCCTTTCTTATTTAGTTTCTCTTAGGTTATGCCACCCAAAAAAAACTATCCTGGGCCTTACTCGGCGAAGGATCGTCAACTCTTCTCACCCTTTTCGCCTCTGACCGCTTTTCCGCGTTCTGTGATCACGTGATCCACAAGACCGTAGGTTCGCGCGTCCTCGGAGGACATATAGTTATCTCTATCGGTGTCTCTTTCGACTTTCTCGAAATTCTGTCCGGTATGCTTAACTAAAATATCGTTGAGTTTGTGTCTCAATAACAAAATCTGTTTGGCCTGAATTTGAATATCAGATGCCTGACCCTGAGCTCCGCCAAGTGGCTGATGAATCATGATCTGAGAATGAGGAAGCGCATAACGCTTTCCTTTGGTTCCCGCGGTAAGTAACAAAGCGCCCATGCTCGCCGCTAAACCGGTGCAATAGGTGCAAATGTCCGGCTTCACGTATTGCATCATATCGTAAATTCCAAGGCCGGCCGAAACGCTGCCGCCGGGAGAATTGATATAAAGGTGAATGTCCGCTTCCGGATCTTCAGATTCCAGAAAAAGTAGCTGGGCCACCATGAGATTCGCAATTTGATCGTCCACCTGAGTTCCGAGAAAGATAATTCTCTCTTTCAGAAGTCGGGAATAAATATCAAAACTGCGCTCTCCACGGGCGGTCTGCTCGATGACCATGGGAACTAAATAACTTTGTGGATCCAGCTGTGTTTTCAAAGGAGTGCCTCCTGGGGGTTGGCAAAGAATGTGGGACGTAAGTCAGACACGGACGCAACCTCCCACTGCTATTTAACTCAACTTAATACCTTAAGACAAGCAGCCGCGCCCCAAAATGACTTTTGCAAAGGTAATTGATTTTACAGCCTTTTAAGCAGAAGGGCCAGCGGCCATGATTTTAGCGCTCTGAGTCAGGTAGTCAAAGACCTTTTCTGTCAGCAATTCATCTTTAATTTCGGCCAGCGCGCCGCGTTCTTCGAGAAGTTTTACTGTCTCTGAAAGCGGACGTTTTATCTCCTCAGCGATGAGCCGGACCTTTTCTTCCATCTCTTCTTTAGTGACCGCAAAACCCTGCTTGGTCGCGATTTCACTTAATAGCAAAGAGCCTCGGGCGATTTGCTCAGCGCGGCTTTGGAGCGCCTTCTTGTCTTCTTCACGCATTTGTTCGGGGTTTTTGCCCATGCGCTTGTACTCTTCCGCCAGGCGGCCGAGCATCTTGTACTTTTCACGCTCAACTAACGACGCGGGCGCTTCGAAATCATGCTCCTTAACTAGAAACTCAATGATCTGCGACCGGTAAGCGCTTTTTTGTTCCTGCTTCTTGGAGAGCTCGATATTTTCTTTGATGTCTTTGGTGAGGCTTTCTACCGTAGCACCAGGTTTAATCTGGGAAGCCAAGGTGTCGTCTAAAGCAGGCGTCACCCTTTTTTTAGCCTCAATTACCCGAAATTTAAACTTAATCGACTTGCCCTTCATCTCTGGATTGGAATGGTCATCGGCATGTTTACTTTCCACTTCCGCCCAGTCACCCCCAACGGTCGCCTTTTGAATGGCCTCGTCGAGCTCTGGGAGAAGGCGATTCATTCCGACTTCAACCGTAAGTGTTTCCGGAGCCCCCACTTTGCTAGGTTTTCCGTCCATCTCAGTTTCGATTTCAATCACAGCGTAGGAATTGGCAGGGACCTTTTCCACTTCGAGCGGCTCCATTGTGGAATAACGTTCGCTCAAACTTTTTAGCGTATCCTGAATCTCCTTTTCAGACGGAGTGGTCTCAAACGCCTTAAGAGGAATGCCGTTGTAGTTTTTAAGCGTGATCTCTGGGCGAACATCAAATTCGGCGTGAAATTCAAAAGGTTTCGTCTCACCCAAAACACGCTCGGAAACATTGGTCAAACGAGGCTGACTCAAAGGCTCTAATTTGCTCGACTCAATGGCATGATCGAGCCCTTCACGAATTAGGCTTTGAAGAGCATCTTTTTGGATGTCCTCTTTATATTTATCAGTGACCATTTTAAGAGGCGCTTTTCCAGGACGAAATCCTGGAATGGCTGCCTGCCGGTGATAACGCTGGGCTGCCTTCTTTTCGTATTCAAGTACGCTTTCCGAAGGATATTCAACAGTTAATCGGACACGGGTGGGGCTAACCCGATCCACTTTTACGTTATGGGAACAATTTTCGTGGCTCATAATTTTCTCAAAATTTAGAGGGGGATAACACACTACGACAGAGCTTGTCCACCGGACGAAACAGTAACTTGCCCACTAAGCCTTACGGTAGGCGGCTTGGAAGGCACTTGCCTGACGAATCCAGACGGGCGGATTACCATTGTCCCATAAGCACCACAGACGGACGGGAAGCCAGAGCAGCAGCATTATTAGAAAATTTCCCCGCTCCTCAAGGACGGACCACGCTATCCAACCCAGGGTTTGAGCTATCCCATGGCACGGCATAACGGAGAGGACCTCCAACCCGTGACGACTCCCTAGGCTGTGAATTCCCTCGGAGGTTAGCCGCATGAAATCTGTTGGACCGAGATGGTAGGGCTGGAGAAAGGGGAAACTGATGACGATGACTCCATTAGGTTTCGTCACCCTCGTAAGCTCTTTCACCACCGCTTCCATGTCGGTGACATGTTCTAAAACCGCGTTACATAACACGCTATCGTAGGTGGCATCAGGCCGCGGGATGTTAAGCAAATTACATTGGAAATAACCGGGCTCCGTACCAGGCCCTAAATCGCATTGCTCAGCACCATCAACCCCGGATTTCGTAAGGTAGTCTTTAAGACTT
>JAYVQZ010000317.1:0-6122 GCA_043776735.1 Deltaproteobacteria bacterium
GTGAGTTGGCAAAGCGCTACCATCCCGACCTTGCCCAAGACATCACGCTGGCAGGGAACCGTTTTATTAAGATCGATCAGGCTTTTCGCAAACTTTCTACCGGTAAGGGTAAGTACTTCAGATGAGCTAAGGGTGCGGAGGGGGCTAATTTCCGATTTTGCGCATCTTGCAGGTGGTAGCCGGCGCGCCCACTGGTTTTTCCGGGGTTGACGCTGAAAGGCGAAATACCGCAAAGCCAAATGCCGCTAGGGCGACCAGTAGCAAGGTTCTCCAGGAAGACGAGTTGGACGACATATTCACTCCCGAAATTCAACTCTCAACGTGCGCGGTGCTTCTAGCACACTCCACTGGGTACCGGAAGCCGCCCTTTTCGTCACTGCTTCCCGTCACCGATTAGTAGGCAAATTCGTATATTTGAAGTCCCGTTTCAATAGCTAGTTAATGACACGCCGAGCCTATTTTTTTGAGGTTCCCCGCGAAACTAGGGAAATAATGGGAAAAAACCTTGATTTTGCAACGCGAAATGCCGACCTTGGAATCAATGGAGCCCACGCTCGAAAAATGGTTGCGGCCTGGTCTCCGGCTTACCGAACTTCCTTACCCCAAATGGTGGGGTTTTTGTCTTCGCTTCTTTAAGACCTTTGAAGTCTTAATTTTTAAGCTTCTCCAAATGCTTGACCTTTACCGTCCGCAAAAGTCGATCGTGGGAATCCCCTCCTTGGGAACCCGCCATTTCACCTCGCTCCAAGCCGTGGTTTATAACGGAACTCTTAATGACGTGATCGGCTTTAAGCCAAAGCGCATCATGCACCGCATCCTAAAAGGGGTGCCCGACCTCGAAGCCTTTGAATCCATTCGTTTTCAGGTGGCGCTTTCCGAACGTGCCGTTCGAAGTATTGAGGCCTCGACCGAAACGCGAGGCTTCATTCACCTTCAACTGCCGTGGCAATTGCCCTGGGTTTGTCCCCGTCAGGCATGGTTGCGTATGGTTCCCGCAGGGGTGGATACGCTTGTTGGCAAGATTCGCTTGGGCAATTACGAAGTTCTTTCTGCCCCAGTTTTCTTTCTTACCAACGATATAAAGTGGGTTGTGATCTCGGACATTGACGACACGATCAAGGATTCCAATATCCGTGAAACAACAAGTTTGAAGAAAATTCTCTCAGGCCTTTTTAAGGGACACTACTACACCTACGACGCAATCGAGGGAATGGCAGAGCTTTACCAGGAGATTGTGAAAAAAGGCGGTCTCGTCATTTATCTCACCAGCACTCCCTACCAGCTGGCACCGTTTCTTCTAAAATTTTTGAAAGAACGAGGATTTCCCGAGGGGCCAGTTTTTCCTCGCTGGTTGGGTTATGGTCGATTTGGGCATAAATGGCGGGTGCTCCATCGAATCTACAGCAACCTCGATGGGCAGAAATGCTTTTTAATTGGAGACAGCGGTGAACAGGATCTGCAGGTTTATCGTCGAGTTTGTTACACAGGTTCCTTTGGAGAGAAGACGGAAAAAGTTTTAATAAGGCACGTCCCTGGGACTCCGCGGCAAAAAACAGTGCACGACAGAGAAACGTATTATGGAAACGTTCCTGAGTTGCGAAAGCACTTGGCCGCGTTTCTTGATCCTCCACCCCCTGAGCCTGTTCCCGGCTCGTGATAGAATAATCTAAGTTTCAAGTCTTTGTTTGATCACCCTCTTGGAGGCGATTCATGCGTTTCTTGGTTCTAGCTCTTTTCTTAAGTGCTCCCGCATTTTCCCTAACTACGGCCTATGTTCAGTTCGAACATCCCGATGGCTGGAAATGCGAGCTTTCTCAAAGCGTGTGGATTTGCCAAAGCACTCAAGAGCCCGATCGCAAAGAGTCCGTGGTTCTTTCCATCGCGACTCAAGCGACAGAGTGGGACAAAATTGAAAATTATGAAGAGTATTTAAAGCAGCCGCGTACGATTCCGGATGCGGAAGGAAAAAATCTTACCTCTAAAGTTACCTACTCCCGTAAACGCAATATCAACGGTCAAGTCTGGGTAGACTCATTGCAGTTCAACTCTGAACTTCCCGGTTTCTGGTCGCGCTACCTGGCTACAGTACATAACAAGCTTGCCATATTGATCACCTATATCGTTTCGGACGAGCAGTATAAAAAGTTGGCGCCGCAATTTGAGCGCATGGCATCGTCAATGAAGTTGAATGCAGAGTTTGACCTCAATATCGCCACCAAACAAGGCGATGCCCCGATTCCGGGACGAGAAAAGTTGGGAGCAGTTCAGGCTGAAATTCTTGCCGAGCGTTTGAATCTTTCCAAAAAGAAGGAATTGAAAAAGGCGACCGCCTCCAAGGGCAGTGAAAACACACCTCTTATTATTGGCGGTGCCGTAGCCATCGTCCTTTTATTGTTGTTACGAGTCCGTCGTAAAAAAGCGGAAGCTGCCAAAAAGGCAAAGGGGCGAGCCGTGAGTTCTCCTCCTCCGCCTCGCCAACCTACTCGCCGTACCGGATAACGGTCTGCTACCGGTATTTGAGATGGGTAATCTCTTTTCCCACTGCCTGCGAAAGGCGAGAGAGTGAGAGATTGAGACTGTAAACTGTTTCGAGATAATTTTTTCTCGACATGCCGTCGCCCTCCAAGGCTTCCATCAAATCCTTTGGAGGGGTAACACCGATCGACCAACCCATGGCACTTTGAACAAACCATTTTTTGGAAAGCTGTTTACGACGCTCGGCCATTTCTAGCCCCGCAGCCGCCTGTTCCAATTCCCAAAATGCCTTTCTTACCTGCAGCTCAATGCCGGGAACCGCGTAGGTTTCCGTAGCCTTAAGCTTCATGGCCTGTGCCTCTTCTTCCGCCGCTTCAGCAGAATGGCGCCAGAATTCTAGGTCAAACTTCACTCCTAAACCGGCACCGCCCATTGTGCGGTTAAAGTCGTCGTTGGCGTAAATTGATTTTTGCGGCGTTCGTACGGGCGACCAGCTTTGAGCAAAAAAAGCGCCGAAGAAAATCACCGGGTAGCTCTGTGCGCGTTTGGCGTCTGCCAGAGCATGGCGAGCCAATTGCCCTTCAGAGAGCGCTTTAAACTCTGGTCGAGTCCCCTTGGCCATTTGGAGGTATTCCTCGAGAGTTTTCTTTTCGTACGGTTCTGGGGTGAGTCGCGGTGTCGGGATTTTTTCAGCTGGAGAAACCGCCATCCACGCTAAGGCTCTTTCGGCAGTCTGCCTGGAGGAGGTAGCAAGCAACTTTTTTTGCAACAGATCTTCGAGGTTTGTCTTAAGTTTAAATAGGTCGTGAGGTTTCACGTTCGATTTTTTGCCAGGGGCTTTTGCATTCTCTTCGGCAGTGTCTACCGCCTCTCCCAAGAACTTAGAAAGATCGTCCACAAGGCGTTCCAGATCGGTCGCCAATAGATAACCGTAGTAGGTTTCTTTGAGGGTGCCGAGCACTTCTAGGCGCTTCATCTCGGTCTGATTTTCGCGCGCGTTGAGCTGATGCTCGGCAGCTTTGTTGTAATTTCCAATCATGCCAAACGTGTAAAGCGGTTGAACCACTTGGATTCCGCCTTTCACCATTGGGCCCCATTTCCCCCAGTTTACAGTGCTGGCCTCCGGCGTGCCCTTCTCTTCAAAAATAGGGGCTGCTAGCACAGTGGCTTCAATCCTAGGCAGAATGGCAGCGCGGGCCCGGGAAAGTTGGGCTTTGGCTATTTCTACGTCGCCCTGGGCCTCTTGAATCTGAGCGTTCTTGCCCAGCGCTGACTTGAGTAACGTCTCAAGAGTGACCTCTTCTGCAGCGCCGAAGCCCGATGTTGGGCTGGCTACAAAAAAAGCGACACTCAAAAGCAAGATCCCTCTTAAAATGAACGAGAGTGGTTTTTTAACGATCAGAAAAGCCTCCTGATAACGCACCATGCCACAACGCCGCCATCTTTTGAATATTCAACGCGCTTTTTATCAGCGGTTGCAAAATTATGCAGACCGCTTCTTGGGCGAGCTAAACCCTAAGATAAAGCGGTATCTGGCGGAATACCAAAGAAATTACGCGCGATTTCAACGACTTTCGTCAAAAGAAGAGTTGATACAGGAAATCCTCGCCTCTCATTTGGTGTTTTGTGGGGACTACCACACCCTGTCTCAGGCTCAGCGTACCGTGATTCGCTTACTACGGGCTACCGAAGCCCTGGCCAAGAAGAAAAAACGCCCGGTGATACTTGCTTTGGAAGCCATCGATGCTGGCCTGGAGGAGGCCCTTAATGCCTACGTGGCAGGGCGGCTCAGCGAAAAGGAGCTGAAATCGGCCTGCGAGTTTGAAAAGCGGTGGGGCTTTAGTTGGGATAGTTACGCGGATCTGTTCCATTTTGCCAAAACCCATTCGCTTCGTGTGATCGGAATCAATACCCAGGTGAAAGCCAGCCATCGATCTCTGCAAAAACGCGATGCCTTTGCTGCCGAGGTTCTTGCCCGCCTTTCGCAACAAGCTCCCCAATCGCTCATCTTTGTTCTTATCGGGGATTTTCATTTGGCTCAAAGCCGGCTGCCTAAGCAAATGGCGTTGGAATTCAAGCGAACTCGCCTGAAGAGAAAATCGCTTGTGATTTTGCAGAATGAAGAGCGCTTTTACTGGAAGCTTGCGGCGACGGGACTGGAACAGAAAGTGGATGTGGTAAAGGTCAAGGACGGGGTGTTTTGTGTATTGAGCACTCCCCCGTGGGTGAAGTTGCGCAGCCAACTCGACTGGGCCTTTTCCAAAAACGAAGAGGTGACGGGATCTCCGGATTCTGAGGATGAGATCGACTACTCCGATGAAGCGGTTGAGTTTTTGGAGGCCATCGGTGGTTTTTTTGGATTTCGAAAAAAAATCCCAGACAACTATTCAATCATGACAGGAGGGGATTATTCTCTGGCTACGCTATTTGGTCGGGGGACGGTCTCTTTTTCGTCCAGAGAAAAGAAAATGCTGCGAGAGTATTTTGCAATGTTCGAAGCAGTTTTTGTCCCGCGGCGCAATATTCTTTTCTTAAATCGCCTTAGCCTCAATCAACTTGCCAGTCTGGCAAGCCGTCTTTGGCACGCGGAACTTTCCGGATTTAGTCGGGTCTTTATTTCCCCACGCGAAGATTTTTACGCCTTTGCTTGGGCCGAAGCATTGGGCTTTTTGGGGTCTAAGCTTCTCAATCACAAAAGAAAATGTGATGGGCCGGCAGATTGGAAACGCCTTACCGCCAAAAAGCGCGCGTTAGAGCCAAAGTCTGACAAAGTCATCGTTGCCGGCTGGGCGTTGCATCACTTCCGCAACGAGCGGGGGCCAAAACCGATGCCCTATCCGCTCAAAATATTAAATCAGGAAGTCTTTACGCGGCATCGCACCAGACTTGCCTACCAGCTTTCCCGAGATCTCGGGTCGCTGCTTGGCCACGCCCTTTACCGAGCGGTAATGGAGGGGCACATCTCCAAAACCGAGGTAAAAAATCTCTTCTCAAACCCCTTTCAGGGAGATTCCGCCTACCTTCTTTACCGAAAATGGACCCGCCGGATGGATCGCTTAGGGTTGCGAGTTCTTGATAAAAACGAACGATTGTAAGTGGTTAGAATGCCGCCCTGTGTATTTCAGTCCGCCTCATTTCAGCCTACCGTTTCACTTATATGAAAAAGATCTTCCTGCTTCTCTTGGCCCAACTTTCTGCAACCGCGTTTGCTGGGGAACTTCTCCATTCAGCAAAACGCAATCCTCATGAGGCATTTAAAGAGGCTGAAAACCGGTATTGGGAAAGAGTCACCCACGACAGCGCAGCCCCTGTTCGCCGAGAAGGATCGGCCGTGACGGTCAAAAAGAAGTTTTCTGACTTAAATTTTGAGAACGTGGCTAATTATGAATACGCCGATGAGATGTTTTTTGATCTTCGTGATGAGCGTTTTCTTTCTTTGACTGCAAAACCTCAGTTTGCGCGCCGCTTGAGTTGGCTCTATCCCCAAGATGGTTGCTGGATACGGGCAGCACTCATGAAGAAGCTTTCTAAGGAGTGGGACCAAGTGGCGCCCCATAAGCTCTTTATTTTTGGGAACCTCAAGGTAAATACCAAAAACGCACCAGGAGGTAGCGTTTCTTGGTGGTATCACGTTGTCCCTATTCTTC